>DAOWKS010000037.1 GCA_030643665.1 bacterium | reverse complement strand
GCTCCACCTGTTGAATGTGGCGGCACAATATCTATTGGAGCAATACATTTACTTGTTTCTTCTTTTAATTTCTCTTTATTCCAATCTGGATACTTTTTCTTTATTTTTGAATACATCCAGTTATACCTTTTTCTTTGAATATTTAATGCACGATGACCACAACGGAGCATCAATCGATATCCTTTAGGAAGATACTTTTGAGCAACCTTTAATCTCTTTGCTACGCTTTCTCTAACAAAACAAGAATCTTTAATAAATTTCTTACCTTCTTTTTTAATATATTTACCTAACCTAATTACAATTTCTGGACAGAAATCTTTTATATAAACTAATTTCTCACCATTATCTTTAATAGGAATTTGTACAATTTCTTTGTCGGGAATGAGTTTCATATTTCTATTCTACCAAAAAACCGCCCAAATGGCGATTTTCGGAAGTGTCTCACCGACGCGTCTCGGCCGGGCACCTTGAAAAATATTTTTTATGTCTCTTTAGAAATCGATATTAATCTTTCTGTAACTTTTGCGTCTTGAGGAAAAGAAAAAATTTTAACATATTCTCTGATTTTCTTATCGTCATTAGTTTTTACGACGAGAACATATCCTAGATAAAAAATTGCAATTCCTTTATTAATAGATATCTCTCTACCTTCTCTAATCCACTTTTTGGCGAATTTGGCTATGTCGCTGAAATTTTCTTTTAGAATTGTATCAAGTTTTTCTATGGTTCGTATATTAAAGAATTCAAGCGTCCTTAGATCTTCTTCATTGATCTGTGGATTTTTTATTTTTGCTCCACCAACGAAATAACTTGCTATAGCTGTATCTAATTTTAATACTATTTCAGAGGTTTCTATGTAGCTTTTTAAAGAAACTTTGTCAATTGGTATGCTTTTTTCCTGTTTCATTAATTTTTCCTTAACCATATTGGAATAATCCTCAATATTTTCTCTAAGACGTTGGAATTCGTCATCTGCTAATTCTAATATTCCTGCCAATCTATAAAATCTTCTCTTTATATTATTAGGTATTTCTATTTTAGATTTATAGCCCAAATCATGTTCAATCTCTGCCCAGGCGTGCTGAAGTATAGTTCTTATCTGGACCTCGCAATATAAACCCGTATATTTTTTACATTCCTGTAAAGCTTCTCTATTTGCGGGAAGAGAAACAATATAATGAAGGGACAAATACCCGAATCTGTCCGGATCCATTATTTCGCTTTTATCAATTGATAATTCGTTAATTACTCTAAAGTTATCTTTTATTGTTTTTGCAACCAGTGGAATTTGGTCCAAAAACCAGCAAGTAATTCTGACACCGGACAAATCAGTGACGTCTTCCAATTTTCTATATTTTCCTTCATTCTTGGAAAGTTTATTTAGAAGACTCTCTTTTTCTTTAGTTCTTGCCGTTACAGATTGAATTCTAATAGAGGCACTATCTAAAAGTTCTTGGACCAACCCTTCCGTTTTTTGAGTAAAAGCTTCGTAGATTAGCCTCATTTTATCGAAATCTTTGAGAATTTTTTCTTGAGTATTTTTTTCCATAATTTTATTTCGAATTATAGGTGCCTCGGTCGCGAGAACCAAGAACTAAGTTGTTGGCAATATTGGTCTGGAATCCGAGTTTTAAGAACAAATTCGGCTGTTTTTGTGGGCTTCAGATAACGTGTTTCGGTCGGGGAATGATATTTTATTAGGCCATAATTTATTTAAGGATTGAATTAAACTAGGAGAAATTTTATTTTTTTCTCTTGAAATAAATCCCCGCCTTATTTCTCTACCACTCTTAAAAGAAAGAGTGGCGTTTAATGTTGAATTTTCATTCTCGAACCACCATTTTTTAAATTCTTCGAAATTAAAAACATCAATTTGTCGATCAATTAACCCTTTTGGTGTCGGTTTTTCTTCTTTCGTTTCTCCGTCAAGTAAATATATTTTATCCAAAAATTCAGGAAGTTCAATTTCTACTTTTAATATTTGTTTCCTCCCCTCTTGTTCTATATATTCAATTTCCTCTATTTCAGTTGCTTTAATAAGTTTAATTGGAACTTCTTGCTCAATATCAAGATAACTCCTTTCTGTGATCCATAAAATACACAATTCTTTAATAAATTTTTTGATATTTTCTTCATTATGCCCACCATCTATCTTTATACCGTATATTTTTTGTTTTTCTCTAGAAATAATTAAAAGTTCTTCACTTAGCTCTCTTGATGAAATTAACCTTGGTTTAGTAAATTCTTCCTTTTTATCTTCATCCACTCCACCAAAAAAACCGGAATGAGAGCCTGGATTTATTACATCAGCACCTTCACTTCGTTTAGGAAAAATAATATATTTTTCTTCTTCCTGTTTTATTATTAAAATTACACCGCCCCCAGCATATTTTTGATTTTCCATAATTTTATTTCTCAATTAATTTTTCGATCTTTCTTAATTTTTTCTTTCATAGATTTTAACCCTGAAACCAAGAAGTAAAAATAAACCAATCTTGAAGCCAATTAGGAAGAAGAGGAAAAATTACCAACAATATAAACAAAACAATTAAAATAAAGACTATTACTCCTAAAATTTCTTTTATAATTTCTTTCATAGATTTATTTAGTTTAGAAATTATTCTCTAATGTCTTTTCCCTCTATTATTTGAGGTAACATTTCGCTAATGTATTTTCTATATTTATCAGTATTTACAGCAATAACTATCATTATAAACCAAAGCATAAAAGCTAATATCTTGTTTTCTACAAAGAAAAGTAAAAAAAATCCAAGTACTAAAAATACTATTGAGATTATTTTAAGAAATTTTTCAGTTTGTTCTAATCGTTTAACTATTACTCTTCGTTCAGTCGCTGCCACAATAGAAAGAGTTCTCCATTGTTTTGTGAGTTTATCAAAGAAACCTGTTTTTCTCTCTATTGAGATTTTGTGTTTATCTCCAAAAAATTTAAAATGCCATTCTTTTTTTTCTTGTTTTTCTTTCATAGATTTATTTATCTGTAAAGAATTTTTGAACTTGTTTTTGGAGTTTCTGTTCGATATCTGCCTTAACGGTCGGATTATCATAACCTTTAACCACTATGTTCATTTTCTCCACAACTTCCTTCATATTTTTACAGGGTAAAATATATTGCACAACAGCTTCCAAAAGTGAGTCGTCAATGCCTATTTGTTCAACACGCACACAGAAAAAATCTAAAAATTCACTAATGTCGTGCTTGAAAATTTTACCTCTCGGTATAAAGCCTCCGAAAGCAAGTTTAAAAATTGTTATTTCGGTTTGAGTAAAAGACACGAGGATACGCTTCCCATCATCTAATCGGATTTGGGAGAAAGTACCATTCGGCTGTCGATCTGAGAATGTAATTATCTCGTTCATATTTTTAGTTAATCTATTTTATAGGTCTCTCGGTCGTGAGAACCGAGCACTAAGTTGCCGCGGGGCTAGGTATACTTCACTAAAGTTTCGTATTACCTGCGCCCCTTCAATTGCCTTTCTTCTTTGAGCTCCATAAAATATATACATAATACATAGTTAAGCTATTCCGTAGCCTTGGCGAAGGATAGCTGCGGGGCTAGGACTCGAACCTAGATAAATGGATCCAGAATCCATTATCCTACCATTAGATGACCCCGCATTGTTTAAATTTTCAAGTGTTTTCTGATGGCGATGGCGCTGGAAATTATTCCCAAGCCAACACCGGTAGCTAATTGAATCAGGATAATAAATAAGAAATTACTGGAAAAATAGTTCCAGATATTAAGGTCGGAAAACAAAATTGCGAGTTTCGGGCTTAAAAACCAGCAGAGCGCGGCAAAAATTAAAAAGCAGAATATAAAGGCAAAAATTCCTGAAATTGCTCCCTGGACCAAGAATGGTCCCCGGATAAACCAGTTAGAAGCGCCAACCAAGCGCTGAACTTTAATTTCTTCCTGACGATGGATGATTGCCAGCCGTATTGTGTTGAAAACAACCAAAATAGCCACTATTGCCAAAACAATACTTAAACCAATTCCTACTTTGTTTGTAAAAGAGGTGAGCAGAAAAATTCTTTCAATTACTGGTTTTCTTTGGTAATAATCAACTTTTTCAATTATATCCTCAAACTCCTGTTTTTCCAGAAAACCGGAAATTAGTTCGTATTGGCTCGCCTCAAACGCTTTGATGTTTAAAAGGGCTAAAAAAGGAGTTATTTCCAGTTCTTCCAAAGATTCCATTAGAACCGGGTCGTCTTTGTGTCTTTGGATAAATTCGTCCAAGGCCTGCTCTTTGGAAATATATTCAAGAGCTTTCACTTCAGTAATTTTTAAGAGTTGTTTCTTAATATTAAAAATATCTGTTTCTTGAACATCCGGTTTAAAATAAACAGAGATATCCGCTTTTTCTTCCAGAGAGGAAATTAAGGACTGGCCGGTATCTTTTAGAATAAAAAAGAATGTTATTGAAGCAATCGGTATGAGCATAATAAAAATAGTGCCCAACATTAAACCAGGGTCGCGGGAAAAACTTGTCCAGCCCGATTTGATAATGCGTTTTAATAAAACAAACATATTTTCACAAGATGAATCTTCCTTTTTTTTCGTCTCTGACTATTTTGCCTTTGTCTAAAGTAATAACCCTTTTTTCCAGGGAATTGATTATTTCTTTATCATGAGTGGCTAAAATAACAGTAGTGCCCAGCTCGTTAATTTTTAACAAAAGACGCAGAATATCAGAGGTGTTATAGGGGTCTAAATTGCCGGTTGGTTCATCAGCTAAAATGATATCCGGCCTGTGGATGAGAGCTCTGGCAATGGCCGTTCTTTGGCGCTCGCCCCCGGAGAGTTGGGCGGGAAAACTTTGCGCTTTGTTTTCCAAGCCGACAATGTCCAGAATTTGAGAAACATCCCGCTTAATTTCATTTTCATCAGCTCCCATTACTTCCATCACATAGGCAATATTTTCATAAACGGTTTTTGAAAAAAGCAATTTGTAGTCCTGAAACACGGTGCCGATTTTTCGCCGAAGCTGAGGCAGGTCGCCTGTTCTTATTTTACAAAGATCCTGTCCCTCAAAAAAAATTTTGCCTTGGTTTGGTTTTTCTTCAACTAAAATGAGTTTAAGCAAGGTTGTTTTGCCAGCGCCTGATTTTCCGGTAATTAAAACAAACTCTTTCGGTTTTATCTCAAGAGACGCGTCTTTTAAAGCAAGGATATCCGGAGGGTAAATTTTAGTGATGTTAAGAAATTTTATCATTAAAGTTTAATCTCTGCTTCAATAAACTTATCCAGATTGCCGTTTAAAACTTTTTCCACATCAGAGGTCTCAACTTTGGTTCTAAGGTCTTTTACTAAGCGGTAAGGATGCAAGACATAAGACCTGATTTGGTTTCCCCAGCTGATTGAAAGTAATTCTTTTCCCTTAATTTTTTTCAATTCCTTCTGCACTTTTTCTTGTTTTAATTGATAGAGTTTAGCCGTTAAGATTTTCATTGCTTTTTGCCTGTTTAATCCCTGTAATCGTTCGTTTTGGCAGCTTACCACTATATTAGTTGGCAGATGAGTGATACGCACCGCTGATTCTCTTTTGTTTACATATTGGCCGCCCGGACCGGACGCGCGGAATGTTTGAACTTTCAGTTCGTCTGGTTTAATTTCTATTTCGCTTTCTTCCGCTTTGGAAATTTCCGGCAAAATCTCAACCATGGCAAAAGAGGT
>DAOWKS010000058.1 GCA_030643665.1 bacterium | reverse complement strand
TTCAGCGGGATGTTTTTTTTATTCAAAACTTTAGATATTATCCTTCTAAGACCTCAACATATGTTCTTTTGGCTCCGAAATTTTTTGCCTCTTCATAATAAGCGCACCAAACATCAATATGATAATTTCCTTTTGTCCAATGCATTCTGTCTTCAACTATAAAAATTTTATCTCCATAAATTTCCGGCATACGGATTTTCGTTCCAAAAGGATATTTATTATTTGCCACAATCCCGTCTTTAACCCAGGTCCCGGCCGCAGTAATAAACGGGTCATTGTCTGTTTGCCAGACAGTGCTTGAATAGGCGGTTACTATTACTGGGATTTTTTGAACAATTTGAGGTTCTGGATTTTTAGGATTGCTGTTTGCTAAAAGAGCATTTTCTTGAACAAGAAACAATTTTTCTTCAACCCAAAATTCAACTTCAGTATTTTGAGTTTTTGATTCTAAAATCGGAAAAAAATCAAACAAAACTGCCGAGCAGGTTATTAGAATAACTAATAGTAAGAGATTTTTTTTCATTTTCAATCCCGCTTTTAGCGGGATTGTATTATAATAGTTTGTTTTGTGAGTTTGTCAATGGTATGGAGCGGGTGAGCGGAATTGAACCGCCATCTCGTACTTGGCAAGCACGCATAATAACCATTATACTACACCCGCACTAGTTTTTATTAATTCTTGTTGATATAATTTTAGCCAAACAAAGATTTTTTCTTTTAATTCTCTACTTGCTACATAAATATTACAAATACCATACGAAAGTCGTCGTGTAGGGTGTCTTCCATAAATAAATTGAGTTTTATAAAATCTATTTTTGGGTATTTCCGAAGTTTTACTCCATAAATCTTTACACTTATTTTCATCTAAATCGGGGTATAATATTAAAGTTGCCTTTATTTTCTCTTCGGGAATTCGGCAAACATTTTTAAGAAAAAGAAAAATAATTTTAATCATCATTGGGTCAGTGTTTGATAATCTTACAAGACTATTTTCTATTTTACTATCGCCTTCCCCCCAATAAAGTATTAATCCTGCAAGAAATAGAGGATTCTTTTTAAGGCGTGGAAACTCTTTTCTTGCTCTTTGACGATGTTCTTCACGCCATTTTTCCCATTTTTCTTTTCTTTCTTTATTAATTAAACGAAGCCTCTTTTTTGCTATATACAAAGATTTTCTTGTGAGTTCTTTCTTGATTTTTTGAGACCAATTTTTATTTCTAAACCAATACACTAAAGTACTTTTAGGAACACCAAGTTCTTTACTAATTTTATTATAGCTTTTATTTTGTTTGCGTAATTTAATAGCGAGATGTTGGTCGTTGCGCATAAATTTGAACCTCTTAGTTTCCTTAATTTATTATACTATAGAAGTTCAAATTTTCAAAGAGCAAGTTATGAATAACTTTTTTGTGCAGTTTTAAGTTTTTCTTTGACAATAAAATACTAAAAAACTACTTAATACAAACATACTGATAAAAATCAGCGTTTATGTTTTCGCCGGATTTAAAATCACTAAATTGTTCAACGGATTTAAAACTTGCTTTATGTAAAAGATTCTTCATATATCCATGCTTAAATGGGTAGAGAATTAAATAACCCTTCTCGCCAGTTCGTTTATCAATATATTCCATTTTGACTCTTTGATCAGATATTTCTATCGGATAAGCATGTACCTCTTTGCCACAATAAACATACCGACCTTTATAATGAAAATTACCTTTTAAAATTTCTTTTCGGTTATCTAAAATGTATTGATAATTTCTTTCATCAATTATGAGAATGCCATTGTCTCTTAAAATGCGACGAAATTGGTTTAAAACATCTATTTGGTCTTTTTCAGTAAAAAGATATGATAGCGAATTACCTAAACACAAAACAGTATCAAAGAATTTTTCTGGTAATTTTTTATCAAGTTCTCGCCAGTCTAAAGAGGTAATTTTAAGCTCAATATTTTCAGCTTTTGCATATTCTAAAGCTTTATTTAAAAAGATTTTATCTATCTCGTTACTAGTAACATCAAAACCCTGCTTGATTAAATATATTGAATCGCAACCCTCACCTAAAGCGGCATCAAAAACTTTTTTAACATTATGTTTATGAAATTGATTTACTAAAAAATTTCCTTCCCCAATTCTCCGTTTGTCCCAATCAATAAAGTTTCGCCACATACTGACGAGATTTTGAGAGTTGTAATTTTCTGGTATTAAATTTTTATTCATAAACTGATTAAAAATTTTCTGTGCCGCGGGTGAGAATTGAACTCACGACTTCTTCTTTTTCAGAGAAGCGCTCTACCACTGAGCTACCGCGGCAATATTTGATATAGTGGACGGTACAGGACTTGAACCTGTAACCCCCGCGATGTAAACGCGATGCTCTAGCCAATTGAGCTAACCGTCCATTTTGTAGTTAGTGTGAGTAATTTGTATTTAGGGATAAAATTTTTTTTTACGACACAAAACAAAAAATTAAATTTTAACTGGAAAATTCCGTTGTGAGCGAGGTGGGACTCGAACCCACACGGGAGAATTCCCCTTGGATCCTCAATCCAAGCTGGCTACCGATTACAGCACTCGCCCATCGCGTTTTATTTTTCTTAATAATTTTGTTTTATCTGTTTTTAAAATAGATCTTAATTTTTCGTGTTTTCTTTCAAGACAGGGTAAATATTTTTCGTAATACATTTTTGGAATTATTTTATTAGATTCATTTTTAGCGTATTTTAATTGCCACATATCTCCGCGTCCGCATTGGCTAATATGCCCATTTATATCTATTAATTTTTTAATTCTTTTTTTGAGCCAATCTATATGTATTTTGTTAGCTGAATTAAACACTAAATAAAACATGAAACTGCTTTTCCATCTTTTGTCCCAATAACTATAACAACATCCATCTCCATCAAAATGACCTCTTAAAAAATCAAAAAAATATTTACTCGGAATTTTTAATTCTCTAATTATTTTACTCTTATTGGGCATTAAACCAATTTCAATGAGCCATTTATAAAGTTTAACATTGCTAAACTGAATATGAGAATATTTTTTGTCCGTAAATCCACTTGTCTTCATTCCAATTTTCACGCCTAGTAAGTTTATACACCTCTTAAATGTTTTTACTAATTGAATATCCTTAGAGGTAAATTCGATATGTCTGCCATCTTTAGATAAATTACCGTCCGTAGTTAATAATCCAATGGCATAAGCAAATTTCGGCGTCCATTCTATGATATAATTTTTATTTTTTCGGCTTCCCCTTATTTTTACTCTCCTCAATTTTTTCGTTTTTCCCCTTTTCTTTAACCTCTCTTTTCTTTAATCGCGCTTTTTTGCCTTTTGCTTCTCTTAAATAATAAAGTTTTGCCCGCCTCACTTTTCCTCGTTTTATTATATCTATTTTTTCAATAAGCGGCGAATGAATAGGAAAAATTTTTTCAACCCCAATTCCCGAAATTATTTTTCGCACTGTAATTGTTGCTGTTAATCCTTTTCCATGTTTTTTCGCCAAAACCAGTCCTTCAAAAACTTGGACTCTTTCTTTTTTTTCCTGCTCTTTAGTTCCTGTTTTACTTGAATCTTTCAAAACCTCTTTGATTTTTTGATAAATTTGAACAATATCACCCGGGCGGATGTCTGGTAAATCCTTTTTTAATTGAGTTTGTGTAAATGTTTCAATTATAGTTGGCATAATATTTTTTTTAAATCTTCTGGTAATTCCGACCTAAATTCTTTTATTTCTTTATTTGGTAATTGTATTTTCAAATAACTGGCGTGTAAAAATTGTCTTTTTAATTCTGTTGGGCAGGGTTGATTTTTGAATCCGTATAATTTATCTCCGACAACCGGGCAGGAGATATAAGCAAGATGGCATCTGATTTGATGTTTTCTTCCGGTTTTCAAAGCAACTTCTAACAAAGTATATTCCTCATATTGCTTTAAGACCTTATATTCAGTTATTGCGTTTCTTTTTCCATTTGTTTGCGGTTCGCCAGGTAAATATACTTTTTGCTTTTTACGGTCTTTAGGCGAGCGGCCGATTAAAGTTTCAATTTTTCCAGATTTAGAGGACGGACATCCGATTACTAAAGCAATATAATGCTTTTTCACTTTTCTTTCTTGAAATTGCTTTTGCAGGAATTCTAACGTTTCATTATTTTTTGCCGTCAAAAGCACTCCTGAAGTGTCTTTATCTAATCGGTGGATAGGCTGGTCAAAATTATCAATAGTAATTCCGGCCGGCTTGTCAAAAACTTTAACATTTTCATCCTCGTAGATAATTTTCATTGTGGGCGGTACAGGATTTGAACCTGTCACCTCTTCAATGTCACTGAAGCACTCTAACCAAATGAGCTAACCGCCCTTGCACGGGTGGGCGTGGATGGATTTGAACCATCGACCCCAGACTTATAAGATCTGTGCTCTAACCACTGAGCTACACGCGCTTGATTTTTACTTTAATTGATTTTTTTCGTTTTTTTACCTGTCTTGGTTTTTCTTTTTCTTTCTTTTTGGATTTAATCAATTCTTCAAATTCCTCTTTTTCAATTGTTTCTTTTTTTATTAGAACCTTGGCAATTTTATCAAGCAGTTTTCTGTTTTTAATTAAAATGTTTCTCGCTTGTTTCTCCGCGTTTTTAATAAATTTCGCCACTTCCTCATCAATCTGGATAGCTATTTTTTCAGAATAATTTTTTTGTTCGCCAATTTCTTTTCCTAAAAACACCATTTCTTCTTTTTTGCCAAAAGAAACCGGACCCAAGGCAGACATTCCATATTCTTTAACTAATTTTCTGGCTAATTCCGATGCTTTTTCCAAATCATTTGCCGCGCCGGTGGTAATCTCATTAAATTTTAATTTCTCGGCGCAATAACCGCCCAATAAAGTAGTTAATTCAGACAAGAACTGCGTTTTGGTTTGAATTTTCCTTTCTTCTTTAGGCATTTTCAATGTATAGCCGGCAGCCATTCCACGGGAAATAATTGAGATTTTTCTTATCGGCTCGGCATCCGGCGAAAAAGTTGATGTCAAAGCATGACCGGTTTCATGATAAGCGGCAATTTCTTTTTCTTTTACTGACAAAATATGTGATTTTCTTTCCGGCCCTAATAAAACCTTTTCAATTGAGTCCAAAAATTCTTCCTGAAAGACCTGGTGTTTGTTTTTTCTCGCAGCCAGAATTGCCGCTTCATTAACCACATTGGCCAAATCAGCTCCGGAAAATCCAGGTGTTCGTTCAGCCACTTCTCTTAAATGAACATTTAAAGCCAAAGGTTTTCCTCGGCAGTGAATTTTTAAAATTTCTTCCCGGTCATTGATATCAGGCAGGTCTAAGACAACTATTCTATCAAACCTTCCGGGCCGCAACAGGGCTGGGTCCAAAACATCCGGACGGTTGGTGGCTGCGAAAATTAAAGTTGTCGCTTCTCTTTCAAATCCATCCATTTCAACTAAAATCTGATTTAAGGTTTGTTCTCTTTCATCATGGCCTCCGCCTATGCCCGAACCCCTCACCCGGCCAATAGCGTCCAATTCATCAATAAAAATTATGCTTGGCTGCTGCTTTTTGGCAGTGGAAAATAAATCCCTCACGCGGCTTGAACCCACCCCGACAAACATTTCAATAAATTCTGAACCGGAAATTGAAAAGAACGGCACATTGCTTTCAGCTGCCACAGCTCTGGCAAGCATTGTTTTTCCTGTTCCCGGAGCTCCGACTAACAAAACTCCTCTCGGTATTCTGGCTCCAATGCTTAAATATTTTTTGGGATTTTTCAGGAAATCAACAATTTCTTTTAACTCTTCTTTTGCTTCTTTCAAACCCGCTACATCTTTAAAAGTAATTTTTTCTTTTGACGCGCCTTTGGCGCCGAATAATTTAGCTTTGGCTTTTGAAAAATTAAACGCCTGCATTGCTCCTGTTTTTGCTTGCCGAAAAATCATCCAGAAAAAGAAACCAAAG
>DAOWKS010000068.1 GCA_030643665.1 bacterium | reverse complement strand
GTGGCGGCTCCACAAAATACTGCATTTCCATCTGTTCAAATTCCCGCAAACGAAAAATAAAATTTCCCGGAGTAATCTCATTTCTGAACGCCTTGCCAATCTGGGCAATACCAAAAGGAATTTTCATTCGCATCGTATCTAAAACATTTAAAAAATTAACATAAATCCCCTGACAGGTTTCCGGCCTTAAATAAGTTTTAGCCGCTTCATTTTCTACCGGGCCAACAAATGTTTTCATCATTAGATTAAACTTCTTCGGTATAGTCAAAACACCTCCACACTCCGGACACTTTTCCGCCGGCTGGCGGATCTCGTCTAATTTAAATCGTTTGTGGCATTTTTTACATTCCACGAGCTCATCTGCGAATCCCGCTGTCAAATGACCGGATGCCTGCCAAACTTTCGGCGACATCAAAATACCGGCGTCTAATCCTACAATATCCTGGTGTTTTTTTGTCATTTCGTCCCACCAGAGATTTTTAATATTTCTTTTGAGCTCCACTCCCAAGGGTCCAAAATCATAACAACTTGAAAAACCGTTATAGATTTCAGAACTGGGAAAAACAAAACCTCTTCTTTTACATAAAGATATAATTTTTAGCATTAAATCAATCATATTATTGAACAATTCCCATTTCTTCTGTTATTGTTTCATCATCAGGCAGGGTTGTGTTTATGAATTCATCACTGCTTTCTAATGTTTCTTTTGTCCAGCTATCTTCGCCAATAATTTTTGCCTGACTGATAATTTCCGGGGTTTGCGCTTTTTGAGATTCTTCCGGAGAAAACTCAATTTGAAAAGAGATGTTTTGAGCCGGCTCAAAAATTCCTTGTCCTGTCTTCATTCCGCCGATATTCCAGACAATTTCCCTGGATTCTGAATCAAAAGTAAATTTCTCCGATTCTTCTTCCGGGAAAATTTTACCGGTTAATTTTACATAATCGGGTAAAGTTGCTTTCACTTTGACATCTTTAATGTCGTTATAATAATTCTTAACCTGCCACATTATAGTATAAGTAGTCGTCTCGCCATTTTTTGGCGGAACAGGTCCCGAGTTTCCGAAAACTTCGTCCTGAAAAAAAGCTTTTTGTTCTATCGTTAATTTTGAATTAACTTTGCTGACAAATTCTTTTTTTGCCTGACTTAGATAAATTTTATTTTTTATTACCGGATTCTTGTCTGAAAGAGAAAGAATTTCCCATTTATCTTTCAATTTAACCCAAAATTCAATCTCTCCTTCTTCCTGAGATGGCAAAAACTGAAGTTTAGGCACTCTCCGCCAGTCAAAAACAATGGAATTATCGCCGGTTTCAAACTCTCCCAAAGGCGCCTTAATCGTTGAAAAATCAAAGGCCTCTCCTTCCAAGTTAACAACTAAAAACAAATTACTTAAAGCGTCCTTGCCGATATTCTTAAAGAAAACCTGATAATGGAGCGAATCCCCGGGACTGGCAATATATTCCGGGTTATTGTTAATCTGCTGGATAATATGTAAAGACGGCTTAATAATTGCTATTCCTTTAATTGTTTCTTTTAATAAAATAAACTCATTGTCTTGCCAAGTTCCCAATTTTGCTTTAAAAATTTTTTCTTCTCCCACTTCTCCTCTAATTTTGCCTAAAATTTCAATCCTTCCGCCTTCTGCTTTATTTAAAAGTCCGACTTCCCATTCGGTTTTTTCTAATGATCGGGGAGTTGCTTTAATAAATTCAAAATCTGCCGGGTACTCAATTTGGCATCTTAAGTTAGAAAGAGGATAATCAATGTTTGAAAAATAATTAAGAGAAAATCTTAATTCTTTGCCGGATTCAATTTTAGACGGCAAATCAAATCCAAAAGTTAAAGGAACTGACTTAATAATAGTAGTGAAAGTAGTGGTTGATTCATAGCGGGCTTTTAAATTTTTTGGCTGATAACTTAATGCGGCTTTGGCTGTTAACGCTTCTCCTTCCTTTCCTAAAACACGGGCTTTAAAAGAAATGGTTTTTTCCTGACCCGGATAAATATCTTCAAGAATAATTTCTTTTCTTAAATTGGCTTCTTTATCAGCCAGTTCCGAATGTCTTGGATATTCAAAAATAAGTTTTGGCTCTTCAAGACAAGTGTTTCCATTGTTTTTATACTTTACTATGTATTCTATTTCCTGATAAATTGTTGCTTCTTCCAAGCCGAAAATTTCCAATTTTAACGTGTCTTTTGAGTAAAAATTTTTTTGGTAATACCAAAAGCCGGCTATGCCGACAAAAGCGGCTAAAAGAAGCAAAAAACTAATAAATTTTCTTTTCATAAAAAACTACGTGACTTGATTATTGTGGATAAATGAATAATATTCTTTAGAGATTATGTTTAATGATTTCAAATAAACTTTCTCAACTTTTAATTTTAAAAGGATTAACAAATTTTTTTCCAGAATCAAGCGTAAAATTTTCACTAATTCAGGGCTTATCTCCTTAACTGATTTTAAATCTTTAAAGCAATTATTACAAATTATTCCTGGTTTTTCCTGATTAAAAAAAAGTTTTCCCGGCTTTAATTTCTCTTGACAAATAGAACAATTATAAAGCTCTGGCTGATAACCTAAAACAGAAAAAAAATTCCAAAGAAAAAAATAATATAACAATTGAATATTAATTATTGACAATTGACAATCATTTAATTTTTTAAATGTTTGGGTTAATAAATTCCAGATTTTTGTATCTGTTTCCTGGCCTTTTATTAAATTATCCAAGACCTCTGAAATTTTAAAGGCAACAGATAATCTTTCTAAATCTTTTTTTAGGTTTGAAAAACTTTCAATTAAAACAGCGTCGGTTAATGTCTTATGGATTTTCCCCTGAATAAACTCAATCTCTGATAAATAAAAAAGTTCTATTGCGCCTCTTAATTTTGACTTGCCTTTTCTTATTGCTTTTCCCAAAATTTCAACCTTGCCAAAGTCCTTAGTGTAAATCGTAATTAACTGATTCGCTTCTCCTTTGTTATTTTTCTTTAAAACAAAACCTTGAGTTCGGTAGTGAAAGAACATTAAAAATTATTTTTCTAAAACCTCCTTTATTATTATCTTAGCCTTTATTTTATCTTCTGAAGACATATCTTTAAACCTTCCCCATTTTCCCTTTTTTAATTCATCTTTTACTTTTGGTATACTCGTTTTTTGAATAAAATCTTTATACGGCGCAAATAATTTTTTTCCCAATTCTTCGATTTTTTTTCCTGGCAAACGAATAGTTGAAAAAAGTTTTGGATCTTTTAACCGCTGCTCAAAAATTGTCTTTTTAATTGAAGATTCTTTCCCAAATATTGAAGTGTCTTTCTTTATTTCTTTAACCGGAGCTGGCGCTTTTTTTGACTCTGGCTTTATTCCTCGTGAGAAAAGTCCTTGTTTTTTTTCAAAAATTGACATATTTTAAAGTTTTTTAATTGCTAACCACAATGTTTCCGCGCCGACCTTTATCTCTTTTTCAATATCAAAGACCGCTTTGGGTCTCTCTCCTAAAAGAAAATCTTTGGCTTTGGTTTCCGATATAATTAAATCTTTGTTTTTGAATAAGATTTTATTCAAATCAGAAGTTCCCGAATATCTGATTAAAATTCTGTCTTTGGGTTTTAAACCGGTTTTCTTTCTCATTTCCTGAATATTGCGGATGACTTCCCTAATTTGTCCCTCTTCTCTTAATTTTGGAGTAATTTTAGTGTCTAAATCAATCTCCTTTTTAATTTTACCATTAAAAACTATTTTTTTCACATTAACTTCTTCTTTTATTAAATCCAATAATTTTTTATCCAATCCTTTGGCTAATTCTCCAACAAAAAGCGCGCCTAAGGGCTGTCTTACTTTAATGCCTAATCGCGCTCTTTCTTTTAATCCTAAGGTAACAATTTGCCGCGCTCTTTTCATTTTTTCTTCCAAAATCCTGTCAATCTTTTTTTTATCTGGTTTTGGCCAATCTCCTAAATGAACTGACTCGGGCATATTTTTGTTCTTAAGATTCAAATAAATCTCTTCAGCTAAAAAAGGTGTCATTGGAGCAATTAGTTTTATTAAACTTAGAAGAACAAAATATAAGGTTTGAGACGCTTCTTTTTTCTCTTTTTCGCTTCTCGGTTTCTGAAACCTTTTTCGCGACCTTCGGATATACCATAAAGAAAGGTCTTCTGTGAAAAAATTCTCCAGAGATAAACTTGCTGCTGCCACATTATATCTGTCTAATGATTTGGTTACTTTTTCAATCAGCCCGTTTAATTTAGAAATTATCCATCTGTCCAATAAAACCGCTGATTTATGCTGATTTTCGCTGATAATGCGTTTATCCGTATATGTTTCAAAAAAAGTAAAACTGTTCCAAAGAGTTAAAAGTTTTCTTTGAGTTTCCTGAGCAATTTTATAACCAAATCTCAAATTATAAGCAGGATTTTGTTTAACATACATCCAACGCATTGTATCCGCGCTAATTTTTTCTACGGCTTCGTCAAACCAAACAGCATTGCCTTTGGATTTATGCATTTCTTCTCCTTTTTCGTCAACCACTGTCGCAAAACCAAAAATTGTTTTAACCGGAACGGTTCTTTCCAAAACCTGGCTCATCACTAAAAGAGAATAAAACCAATTTTTAAATTGTCCGGGAAACGATTCGCAAATGAAGTCAGCCGGAAACCATTTCTGCCAAAAATCCTTGTCAGTAAAATATCTTATTGTGGAAAACGGCACAATGCCGGCATCCAACCAAGGATTGCCTACATCAGGAATGCGGGAAATTAATTTTCCGCATTTAGAACACTTAATTTTTATTTTATCGAGCCAGGGCCGATGAGGAGAATAACCTTCAAACTCCTGCCAGCCCTTAACCGCTCTTTGCTTTAATTCTTTTTTGGAACCAATCACTTCAAAATTCTTGCAATTTTTACATTCAAAAACAGGTAAAGCCAAACCCCAATATCTTTTTTTAGAAATTAACCAATCCTGCATGTTTTTTAACCAGTCCAGTTCCCTGTCTAAACCAAAAGATGGCAGCCATTTTATTTGTTTAACTGTTTTTGTCAAAGGTTTTCTTAATTTTTCCATTGAAATATACCATTCATCAACCAAACGAAAAATCAATTCTGATTTACAGCGCCAGCAAAAAGGATAACGATGTTTGTAATTTTCAATTTTAAAAATAAGTCCTTTTTTGTCTAAATTTTTGAAAATAATTTCAGCGCATTCAGTAACTAATTTTCCTTTTAGAAAACCGAAATTATTCTTATATCTGCTTTCTTCATCTGTTGGATTAATCACTGCTAATGTGTGTTCTTTGCTTAATTGAAAATCCTCCTGACCGCAACCGGGCGCAATATGAACAATGCCGGTGCCTTCTTCTTCTGAAACTTCATCCCATAAGAGAACTTGATGGTTCTTGTTTTTAAGTTCTTTTTTAACTGCCAAAAGTTCATCAAATAAGCCGGCATATTCTAAATTTTTTAATTTTTTTCCTTTGAAGGTCTTATTTATTTTCCCGTCAAGAATTATTTTTGCCTTGTTTTTAAGCAAAATAAAATTATCTCCTTTTTTATTCTGAATCTCAGCATAAGTTAATTCCGGATGGACAGCCACAGCTACATTGGCCGGCAAAGTCCAGGGAGTAGTTGTCCAAGCAAGAAAAAAAGTTCTTTTTCTGCCAATAATTGGTAATTTTACAAAAATTGATTTATGGCAAATCTCTTGATATTCCTCGGTGAGAATTTCGTGCTGGGAAATAGCCGTGCCGCAGCGGGGACACCAAGGAACAACATCCCTGCCCTTATATAATAAACCATCCTGCCAGCATTTTTTAAGAAAATGCCAAATAGCGTAATTATTCTCGTCTGACATTGTATAATATGAATTTCGCCAATTCATCCATTGCCCGAGCCGAATTGATTGATTAATTTGAATTTTTGAATATTTTTTAACTCTTTGTTTGCAGGAATTAATAAATTTTTCAATACCATATTTTTCAATATCTTTTTTTGTCCTAAAGCCAAGCTCTTTTTCCTGTTCCACTTCCACCCAAAGACCCTGACAGTCAAATCCGTTTTGAAATCTCTGCTCAAAACCCTGAAACGCCTTGTATCTTTGAAAAACATCTTTATAAGTTCTTCCCCAGGCATGATGGACGCCCATTGGATTATTGGCAGTAATTGGCCCGTCTAAAAAAGACCAATGTTTTTTACCTTGGTTTTTTTTCTGAAGTTTCTCAAAAATTTTGCGTTCTTTCCAGAATTTTAAAATTTTTCTTTCGTCTTTTGGAAAATCAACTGACATATTTACATTTTCTTGGGCGTTGAAATGCCTAAAAGTTTAAGGCAGTTTTTCAGGACTTGGGCTGTGGCAGCAGTT
>DAOWKS010000027.1 GCA_030643665.1 bacterium | reverse complement strand
GCAGGCGAGTGTTTTGATAAAACAGCCAGAATTTTAGGATTAGGTTATCCTGGAGGACCGGCCATCGCCGAGCAAGCCGCTAAATTATTAATGATTAATAATCAATTATCAATTAAACTGCCCCGGCCAATGATTTATCAAAAGAATTATGATTTCAGTTTTAGCGGTTTGAAAACAGCTGTTTTATACAATTTAAAGAACCTGCCTCGCTTCGCTCAGCAGAACCTTGCTGCCTTCGGTAGTAAAAATCAGCCAAAAAAAATTAGAAAATCCAAAAAATATATTCAAGAAATGTGTCGCGAGATACAACAGGCAATAATTGATGTTTTACTTTCTAAAACTTTAAAAGCCGCCAAAAAATATAAGACAAAAGCAATAATTTTAGGCGGCGGAGTTACTGCTAATAAAGAATTAAGAAAACAATTTAAAGAAAAGATAAAAAAAGAAATTCCATATTCTAAATTTTGTATTCCAGAGGCGAAATATTGCACCGATAACGCGGTAATGGTCGGTATAACAGCTTTTTATCATCATAAAGAAAACAAAAAAACGAATAAAGATATAAAAGCCGAAGCAAATCTCAAAATTTAGTTAAATCTATGTCTTTTCATTTTTCTCCCATTTATTTTCTTCGTTATTTTCTAAAAAAAGAAGCTACTCAGTTTTTGACCAGTGTTGCTATTCGCAATCTGGCTTTGGGAATGATTTTAATTTTTGAACCTATTTATCTTTATCTTTATTTTGGAAAATCTCTTTCTCTTACGGTTTTATTTTTTGCCGCGGTTTTTGGACTTTATGGATTACTGGCTGTGTTTGGAGGGAAAATAATGGCTAAAATAGGATTGAGGCGTTCTATGCTTATCAGCCATTTTTTCTTTTTTAGTTATTATCTCTGCTTGTTTTTTTTCAATCAAATTTTCTTATTAATAACCTTAGCTATAGTTTTAAGGGCTGTTGGTATGGTTCTTTTTTGGCCGGCTTTTCATATTGATTTCGCGCTTTTTTCTAAAAAAAATCATAGAGGCAGAGAAGTAGGTAAGTTAAGCGTAGCTTGTTCAATTCCTGTTATTATTAGTCCGATTCTTGGCGGTTGGATTTTAAGCATTTCCGGTTATCCTGGTTTATTTATTGCTGTTTTAGTAGCTCTTTTTGCTTCAGCAATTCCTCTTTTTCTCTCCAAGAAAAAACGAGTAATTTATACTGATTCTTTTATAGGGGCTTGGCAAAGGGTTTTCAAAAAAGAAAATCGCCAAACTTCTTTGGCTTTAGCTACCAATGCTTTGGAGGGTGTGATTAACGGTTATCTCTGGCCCTTGTTTATGTTTATTTTAGCTATTAGTTACGCGGCTATGGGCGGCATCACCTCTTTTGCCCTGGCGGCTTCTCTGCTTTTCGCTCTGTATATGGGAAAAATTTCCGACACTAAAGAGAGAACCTGGCTTTTGAATATCGGAGCTGTTTGGACGTCAATTGCCTGGCTCATTAAATACTTTGTTGTTATGCCTTTTGACGCTTTTTTAGCCCAGACTCTTTATAGAACTTGTAGAACTTCAGCTTCTATTCCTTTCCAGACAATTTTTTATGAAAAAGCGTCTCTCAAAGGAGCCGAAGCAGATGAATTTATAATTTACCGGGAAATAGTTATGAATCTTTCCAAGTTCTTTTTCTTGGTTATTTTAGCCGGTATTTTCTTAATTTTTCCTTATATCAACATCACTTTTTTAATAGCGGCTGTTCTTTCATTGGGTTTTATGTTTTTAGGCAAGCCACCCAAATTCAAGTTCAAGTAATCAAATTTAACAGGGTGAATTTATCCACAGAAAAGTCCTTGACACAACATCACAATTTGTTATAATTATAGTAATTCACCATGAAAAAAACCCTTATGGAGTTTTGTCTCCATCGGGGGTTTTTTCTTTTCTAATCTTGTTTTTTTGTGTGTCTAAATAAACAATGCGGATATTTAATTTTCTCAAAAGATAAGAGCATTTGTTATTTGGAGATATGAGAGACAAAAAAGCCCTTTTTTCTTTCAAAAAATTTACCAGACTGGCGTAGTCACCGTCGCTCGTTACAATTACTGCTTTTTCTAATCGCTCTTGATAGTAATCAACAACTGTTTTTAACACCAGATCCGCATCACAATTTCCTTTTGGCTTGCCATCTCCGTCATAAACCACTTCCTTAAATATCAATGTAAATCCTGCTTCTTGTAAATATGTATAGAGTTCCTTGTATTTAGGAATAAGACCAAGAAAAAGATAGGCGGTTTTCACCCCGTATTTTTCAGTTAACCATACCCTAAATCGCATGTAGTCAAGTTTCCATCTCAAATTTTCTATACCTTTATGCAGATTCGCTCCGTCAATATACGCAAAATTGTTTAATTTATTTTCCATTTATTTATATCTTACCACATTTTGCGCCGTAAGTTATTCATACCCGAACAGAATTCGGCAAACTGCCAAAATTCAAGTTCAAGTAAGATTTTTAGTGCCGAGGGAGGGACTTGAACCCTCAAGCTCTTGCGAGCAATGGATTTTGAATCCATCGTGTTTGCCAATTTCACCACCCCGGCTTTTTTTCAATTATATTATAACTAAAAAATTTTGGTTTGGCAATGAAATTTTCAAAAAAAAGAAAGCCGTAAAAATCACGGCCTTTTAAATTTTTAACTCTTTTTCCAAGTCTTTCCAAGAGATTTCTCGTGAGCCTAAGAGCCCATTTTCGCTTTTCAGTTCTTTTTCCAAGAGTTTTCTTGTGCGTATAACTGCTCGTTTTTGTGTTTCAGTAAGTCCATTGGGTTGTGGCCAAATATCAAGTTTTCTATCAGAAAATATTGCCACAACGTTGTCTTTGAAGTAAAAAACCACTCCATCTGGTCTTGCGAAATACAGATTATCCATAGTTATCGCTGCTTCAAAATGAGGATATTCCTTATGTCTGTATTGTATATAATCACCCATTTTTCTTATCTGGTCAAAATTTGTTTCTACGAAATCAATACATTTTGCTTTGCTTGCCTTTATCGTTATTTCCTCTTTTTCTTCCATTTTTTGATTTACTCCTTATTCTTTTGTAAATGACCTATTCAGAGAAGTTTTAAAACAAAAAACCTCTTCTGAGAAAGAGGTTAGTTTAGATATTTTATTTTTTAGGAAATTATTATGTAATCAAACTAACTCCTTTCTCAATAGAGGTAAAAAATCTAAATCCAAAAAATATAATTTCTGCGTAAGTTTGATATTTCATAATGTTATTTTTAATATAGCAATTCAAAAAGTTCTGTCAAGGTTTCACGTAATCGCATTCCTTGCTTGAGCATTTTATTTGCTTGCGTTTTGTTTTAACCAAAAGCGAGCCGCATTTTTCGCATTTTTCGCCGGTTGGTTTGTCCCATAAAGCAAAATCGCATTTTGGCCAGTTTGAACAGCCATAAAATATTTTTCCTTTTTTGGTTCGTTTTTCATTAATATCGCCTTTTTTACATTTTGGGCATTTGATATCCAATGTGTTTTCTTTTAAGGACTCTGTGTATTTGCATTTTGGAAAGCCGGAACAAGCGTAAAATTTGCCGAACCTGCCTAATTTAATAATCATTTCTGCGCCGCATTTTGCGCATTTTTTTCCGGTTGGTTTTTTATTAATGTCTTTTTTTTCAACCTCTTCATATTTTTGCTTTAAGTTTTTTTCAAAAGGTTCATAAAATTCCTTAATTATTGAAACCCAATCTTGTTTGCCTTGGGCAATTTTATCCAGATTTTCTTCCATTTCAGCTGTAAATTTAAGAGAAACAATTTTTGGAAAATGTTCAACCAATAAATCATCAACAATAACGCCTATTTCTGTCGGTTCAAATTTTTTATTTTCATTTTTTTGGACATAGTTTCTTTCTTGAATAGTAGAGATTGTTGGCGCGTATGTTGATGGCCGTCCAATTCCGTTTTCTTCCAATGTTTTAATTAAAAGCGCTTCGCTGTATCTTGGCAACGGCTGGGTAAAGTGTTGTGATGGAATGAGTTTTTTAAATTCTAAAATTTCATCTTTTTCCAAAACAGGCAATTCGGTTTCTTCATATTTTAAAGAATACACTTTTAAGAAACCGTCAAATTTCAAAGTTTGTCCGCTGGCTCGGAAAACATAATCCTCTGCTGAAATATCAATAGTGGTAGCGTCAAAAACAGCTTGATTCATTTGTGACGCAATAAATCTTCGCCATATCAAATCATAGAGTTTGGACTGAACATCGTCTAATTTTTTTGGTTTTTGAGCAGGATAGCTTGGCCTAATAGCTTCATGCGCCTCTTGCGCGCCTTTTGATTTTGTTTTGTATTTTTTAAAAAAGCCGGCCCAGTATTTTTCTCCATATTGTTCAATAATAAATTTTTTGGCCGCGAATAAAGATAAATCTGAAAGATTTAGAGAATCGGTTCTGTGATAGGTGATTAACCCGGTTTCATAAAGCTGCTGGGCAATTCTCATTGTAAATTTAACAGGGAAACGAAACTTTTTTGACGCTTCTTGCTGTAAAGTGCTTGTTGTAAAAGGCGGCAAAGGATTTCTTTTTATTTCTTTTTTTACGGCATTTATTACTTTGTATTCTGCGTTTTTTAAATCTTTAACAATTTCATCTGTTTCTTTTTTTGTTTTAATTCCTAATTTCGGAATTGTTTTATTGTCTTTTTTCACTAATAACGCTTCAAATCCATAATTTTCGCTTTTCGCTTTTCGCTTTTCGCTTTTGAGGAGCGAAGCGACGATTGTCCAATATTCCTCTGGTTTAAACTTTTGTATTTCTTTTTCCCTTGCGCAAATTAGCCGCACTGCTACTGATTGAACTCTTCCGGCCGATAATTTTCTAACTACTTTTTTCCACAAGAAAGGTGATAATTTATAACCAACTAAGCGGTCCAAAATTCTCCGCGCCTGCTGAGCGTCAACTAAGTCCTTGTTAATGTCGCGAGGATTTTTTATTGCGTTTTCAATCGCTTGTTTTGTTATTTCGTGAAAAACAATTCTCTGACAATCCTTTTCTTTGTTTATGTTTAAAATTTTGTCTAAATGATAGGCAATTGCTTCTCCTTCTCTGTCTTCATCAGTGGCTAAAATTAATAATTCCGCTTTTTCCGCTTCTTTTTTCAGGATATTTACATTTTTTCTGGCTTTCAAAGGAATAACATATTTTGGTTTGAAATTATTTTCAATATCTACTCCCAATTCCCCTTTCGGCAAATCCCGAATATGTCCATAAGAAGATAGAACCTTATATTTAGGCCCTAAAAATTTTCCAATACTTATTGCTTTTACAGGGCTTTCAACCACGACTAATTGCATAAATGTTTTCTCCTAAGTTTCTTATTTTATCTTTTATTTCTAAAATGGCAAGCGCGCTGGCCGCGACAGCAGGTGAAAGATTTGTTTTCTCAATAATTTTATCAACATTCAAAGATTCCTGTTTTAATGCCCCTAAAATTAAATTTTCTTCCTTATTATCACCCTTTATCTGTCTGGTGAAGCCTGGCTTCACCGAACCTAATTTCAACAAACCTTGATTTAATTCTAATTCTTTTAAGATATCCTGCGCGTTTTCTGTTAATTTTGCGCCTTGTTTGATTAGGTAATGGCTGCCCTTGGAATTTAAAGAATGAATTGGTCCGGGCACGGCAAAAATTTTCCTTTTTTGCTGTTTTGTCCAGTTTGCGGTAATTAAGGCGCCGGATTTTTGTTTTGCTTCAATAACTAAAACCCCTGCGGATAATCCGGAAATTATTCTGTTTCTTTGAGGAAAAGTAAATAGAGCTCCTGATGTTCCGGGCGGATATTCAGAAATCAGACAGCCGTTTGTTTCCAGAATTTTTTGAGCCAATTTTAAGTTTGATTGGGGATAAATGCTTTTTTCGTCTAAGCCGGTTCCAAGAACAGCAATGGTTCTCTTTTTTCTTTCCACGACTGCCTGATGGCAAATCGTGTCAATGCCAGACGCAAATCCCGAAACAATAGTTAAACCGGCTTCAGCCAAGTCATTGGCGATTTCCCAAGCCACTTGTTTGCCGTAAGTAGAGCAGAGGCGAGTTCCTACTATAGCAAAACAGGGTTCATCTGAACTTAGATTCCCTCTGTAATAAAGAACCTCTGGCGGGTCTTTTATTTCTTTCAATCGCTTCGGATAATCTTTATCTTGTATATTAACGGTTTTAATTTCAGAATTCATTATCTATTAAACATTAAATTGTGTCATTGCTTTTTCTATTCCGTTTTTTATTGCTATTTCAATTGCCTGACAGGTTTTATCAATTACATCTTTGATATTTTTTTCCTCTTCTTTATTAAACTTTTGAAGCACAAATTTCTCTGTTTTTTGTTCTTTGTTCTCTATTTTTTGCGGTTTGATTCCTATGCGGAAGCGGATAAAGTTTTTGGTTCCTAATTTATCAATTATTGATTGAACTCCTTTATGACCGGCCGGTCCGCGATTTTTTACAATCTTAATTTTTCCCAAAGGCAGGTCAAGGTCGTCGTGTGCGACAACTAAATTTTCAATTTTCTCTTGCTGAAAGCATAATTCAATTAGCGATTTAACTGATTTTCCAGAGAGATTCATAAAAGTTTGCGGCTTGGCTAAAATTATTCTTTCGTTATTTAGAGTACCTTCGGAAATTTCCGCTTGAAAGTTTTTCTTTAAGCTCCAATCTGAAAATCCTTGGGTTTCTTGTAATTTATCAAGAACCATAAATCCGATATTATGCCGCGTTTTTTTATATTTTTCTCCGGGATTACCTAGACCGACAACTATCTTCATAATTTCACTTTATCATAACTTGCTTTTAAAAGAAAAAATAGTATAATAAAAAAAGTATGAAAATTATAAATAGTGTTTTTTCTTTTATTTGGGAGACCATAAAAATTGCTATTATTGCTTTATTAATAGTTATTCCTATTCGTTATTTTTTGTTTCAGCCGTTTTTTGTTATGGGCCAGTCAATGGAGCCAAATTTTGCCAATGGTGATTATTTGATTATTGATGAAATTTCCTACCGCTTTGGAGAGCCTCAGAGAGGAGAAGTGATAGTTTTTAAAAATCCTCAAAATCCATCTCAAAGATATATTAAAAGAATTATTGGACTTCCCGGGGAAATAATAGAGATAGAAGATGGCAAGGTGATAATTTTTGAAAATAACCGAAACTGGGCATTAAATGAATTTGATTATCTTCCGGAAGATTTTAGATTTGGCGACTATCCAAAAGTTACTTTAGGTCAAAATGAATATTTTGTTATAGGAGATAATCGTCTAGGCGGTACTTGGCGTGGCATAGTACCTCAAGAGAATATTATTGGTCGGGTGTTTGTTCGGGCCTGGCCGTTTGCTGCTTTTGCTAAATTTGAAGCCCCAAGCTATGAGTAAAAAGCCAAAATTTCAAAGCCCTACTGGAATGCATGATATTTTACCGGAAGACCAGAAATACTTTCAAAAGATTTATAATGTTGTAGAAGATGTTGTCAGTTTTTATAAATTTCAAAAGATTGAAACCCCAATTCTTGAACAAACAGAACTTTTTTCAAAAGGAACCGGTTCCTCTACTGATATTGTTCAAAAAGAAATGTATAGCTTTAGAACCAAAGGAAGAGATTATTTAACTTTACGACCTGAAGGAACGCCGGGAATAGTCAGGGCTTATATTGAGCAAGGAATGGTTAATCTTCCCCAACCGGTAAAACTTTGGCATTTCGGTCCTTTTTTCCGATATGAAAAACCTCAATTAGGTCGCCATCGTCAATTCTGGCAATTCGGTTTTGAGGTTTTTGGAGAAGAAAATCCGGTGATTGACGCGCAAGTCATCCAAATTTCTTATAATATCTTAAAGGAGCTGAAATTGGAAAACTTATTAATAGAAATAAACAGTATCGGTGACAGTCAATGCCGTCCTTATTATAAAAAACTTTTAGTAAGCTATTTCCGAAATAGAGAGCAATCTCTTTGCGCTAATTGTCGAAGGCGTCTTAGGGAAAACCCTTTAAGGATTTTAGATTGTAAAGAAGAAAAATGTAAAAGAATAAAGAGTCAGGCGCCTCAGATAATTGACCATCTTTGCGAAGAATGTCATAAACATTTTAAAGAAGTTTTGGAATTTTTAGATGAAATTGAGTTGCCTTACCAATTAAATCCTTATTTAGTAAGGGGTTTGGATTATTATACTAAAACCGTTTTTGAGATAATTGAAAATTCTTCCGAAGGAAGAGCTCTTGGAACTTTAGCCGCAGGAGGAAGGTATGATGCTTTAGTTAAACTTTTAGGCGGGAAAGATACACCGGCTGTAGGTGTAGCCGCTGGGGTGGAAAGAATAATAGAAGCAATGAAAAATAGAAAGATTCAAATTAAAAAAACTCGGCAGCCAATGATTTTTTTGGCTCAACTCGGCGCTTTGGCTAAAAGAAAATGTCTAAAACTTTTAGAAGATTTTAGAAGAGTGGGAATTCAAGTAGCCGAGTCATTTGGCAGGGATTCATTAAAATCTCAATTAAGCAGGGCGGATAAGATTGGGGCAAGATACGCTTTGATATTGGGCCAAAAAGAGGCATTAGAAGGAACAATAATTATTAGGGATATGAGAACCGGAAGACAAGAAACAGTAAAATTAGACAAGGTGGTAGGGGAGATGAAAAAACGCCTTAAGAAATTGTAAATTATGGATTGTCTTTTTTGCAAAATTGTCAACAAGGAGGTGCGGGCAGACATAGTTTATGAAGATGAAAAATTTATAGTTTTCAAGAATATTAAACCAGCAGCTCCGTTACATCTTTTAATTGTGCCGAAAAAACACATCGCTTCAGTTGACTCTTTAGAATTTGGTGATAAAGAACTAATAGGAGAATTGTTTTTAATTGCTAAAAAAACAGCCAAGTCGCATGGGTTAAATAAGACCGGTTACAAATTAGTTTTTAATGTTGGGAAAGGAGGGGGGCAAATGATTAATCACTTACATTTACATTTATTAGGAGGGTGGCAGAAAGAAAAAGAAAGAGATGTGCCCGGAATGCCTTAACTTAAAATTATCAATTTTCAATTAAAAATTTACGCTTATGGTTTTAGAAGTTAAAAAACAAAATAGGGAAACCAGTCAGGGTTTAATTCGCCGCTTTTCTCGAAGCATTCAACGAAGCGGGATTTTGCTTCGGGCGAGAGCGGTAAGATTTAGAAAAAAAGATAAATCAAAGCAAATGAAGAAAAGAACCGCCTTAAGAAAAGAGGAATTAAAAAAGGAATACGAGAAATTAAAAAAATTAGGCCAGAGCATTAAGTGATTTATGTTAAAAGAAAGAATTCAACAAGATTTAAAAGACGCTTTGAAGAAAAAACAAGAGTTATTGGTTTCTGTTTTGCGGCTCGTTATTACGGTTTTTTATAATAAAGAAATTGAGAAAAAGACAAAACTTAGAGAAGAAAATGGCTTAAGTGAAGAAGAAATAACAAAACAAGGACAACTTACCGACGAAGAGATAACAAACATTATTTCTTCGGAAATTAAAAAAAGAAAAGACGCAATTTCTATTTTTGAAAAAGGCCAAAGACAGGATTTGGCGGAAAAAGAAAAAAAAGAAATTGAAATTTTACAAAAATACTTGCCCGAACAGTTATCAGATGAACAAATAAAAAAATTAGCCAAGGAAACAATTGAAAAAGTTGGAGCCAAAGAAATAAAAGATATGGGGAAAGTAATGGCTGAACTAATACCACAAATTAAAGGAAAAGTCGAAGGCAGTAAAGTAAGCCAGATTGTAAAAGAGTTATTGGCTTCAAAAACTGACTAAATTTTATGTCCAATCAAAATTTTTCTAACGAGGCAAGTAAAGGAATTTCTACGCCAATAGGAATTTTAATTATTGTTCTTACTGTTTTTTTAGCTGGAGGAATTATGGCTTGGCAACATCAGCAATACAAATCGCTGGAAGTTGAAGTAATAGAAGTAAAAACACTAAAAAAAGAAGTCAAAGACGAAACCGCTGATTGGAAAACTTATAGGAATGAGGAGTATGGATTTGAGGTTAAATATCCCTCAAACCTTCGTTTAGGAAAGATTTATTATAATAGTGATGTCGCACCTATTTATTTTGGAAATGATGATTTATTTATTGTGGGATTTGATTACGGATGTCCTGTTAAAAATGGGTCGCTTATATATGTTTTAAGTGTAAGAGTTGCTTTGAATTCTTCTCAGATTTCTCTCGACGAGTGGATTATGAAAGATAACTCTTTGATGTGGGATGATATCTCCAGACAAGAACTTGAGGATTTTTATTTATCTGGAATAAAGGGATTGAAATTAAAAAAAGCACGAGTTTCTTATTATGTAGCGCATACTATCCTTTATGTTGATGCGGTTTATTTATCAAAAGACTCAAAAGTTTATATGCTAACAAGTGCTCGAATGGACAAATCTTCTTTTTCAGAAGAGGAAATTAAAAATTGTTCAGAGCAGCAAAAGAATATATTCAACCAAATGCTTTCTACTTTTCGGTTTTTTGAGTAAAATTTATGATTGAGATTAATAATTTAACCGCTAATGCGATTGATGAAGAATTATTAAAAATGATTTGCGAAAAAGTTTTACAAGGAGAAAAAACAAAAGAGAAAAATTTATCAATTGCTTTTGTTGGGCAGGGAAGGATGAGAGAAATAAATAAAAAATATCGAGGGAAAAATCGAGCAACAGATGTGTTCTCCTTTCCAAATGACGGCTTGGGAGAAATAGTAATTTGTCTGCGAGAGGTTAGAAAAAATTCCAAAAGATTTGCCTTGCCTTTTAAACAAGAATTAGCCCAAGTTTTAATCCACGGAATTTTACATCTTTTAGGATACGACCACGAAAAAACATCCGCCAGCTGGCGGAAAGAAGCAAATAAGATGAAAGAAAAACAAAACTATTATCTTGAATTATGTCAAAAATTCACATTATAACCGGCCTGGATATCGGAACCAGCGCTATAAAAATACTTGTTGCTCAAAAAACTTCAGAAGAAGAACTGGAGGTCTTAACTTCCTTTCAGCAGCCGGTAAACGGTGTAAAGAGAGGAGTAGTGATTGATGTTGAAGAAGTTTCTGATGTTTTACAATCTGTTTTGAATAAAATCCAGGAGGATATTACACAGAAAATTAATTCTGTCTATGTTAATGTCGGAGGAAGTCATATATTTTCCACTTCTTCCCATGGATTAGTTTCTGTTTCCAGGGCTGACCAAAAAATTTCTAAAGAAGATGTAGATAGAGTTCTACAAGCGGCCCAAACCTTTTCTTTGCCTTCAAATAAAGAAAATTTCGCTGTTTTTCCAAAAGAGTTTATTGTTGACAAAGAAGGAGGGATAAAACAACCTTTGGGAATGGAAGGCGTGCGGCTGGAAGCCGAAGTTTTGGTTTTGGGCGCTTTTTCTCCTTATTTAAAAAATTTAACTCAAACAGTTTTAAACACTGATTTGCAAATTTCAGATATTACTGCTTCGCCTTTAGCCAGTTCAAGAGCTGTGTTGACTCCGCGGCAAAAAGAATTAGGGGTTGCTCTTTTGGATATCGGCGCCGGAACTTCCGGCTTGGCTGTTTTTGACGAAGGAAATTTAATTCATCTGGCTGTCTTGCCAATTGGTTCGGCTAATATTACCAATGACATTGCGATTGGTTTAAAAACAGATATTGATATAGCCGAAAGAATAAAAATTGGCTATGGTTCCTGTCTTTGGCAAAGAGGCGAGAAAAAGGAAAAAATTGAGATTGATGAAACAGAACCATTAATTTTTCCTCAAAAAAAATTAATTAATATCATTGAAGCAAGAGTTTCTGAAATTTTTGAAGAAGTAAACAAAGAATTAAAAAAAATTGGAAAAGAGAAACTTCTACCGGCCGGTATTGTTTTAACCGGCGGGGGTTCAAAGCTGCCCAAAATGGTTGACTTGGCAAAAAAAGAATTGTCCCTGCCTTGCCGTATTGGCAGACCGCAGGGTTTTCTTAATCTTGAGAAAGACCCGAGTTTAGCAACGGTTTGCGGCTTGGTTTTAGGCGGAAATGATTTAGAAGATAAAGAGGATTGGTCAGGAAAGAGCGGTTTGGTTATTTTTGGAAAGGGACTCGGTGCGAAAATAAAAAAAATATTTAAAGTTTTTGTACCATGAAAACAACAACAAAAATAAATTGATTTTTTGAAATAATTTTGTTAAATTAAAATAGCGATAATAAAATGACTACTGTGATTAATAAAAATTCAATAACAATTCAAAGACAAGCCGTAAAAAAAGCGGGCGGGTTTGTAATTTTGCCTTTGAAAGAATATGACAGATTGCGCGAGCAGGCAATTCCTACTTATTATTTACAAGGTAAGGAGGCAAGGGAGTTAGATAAATTAGTGGAAGAGGGGAAAAGAGAATATAGAGAAGGAAAAACCATTAGCGCTACATCTATAAGAGAAGCGTTAAAAATTTATGGAAAAAAGTCAAATAAGAAAGATTGAATATTCAAAGAAATTCCTTAAATCTTTGAAAAAATTGCCAGAAAGAATAATAAAGCAAGTTGAACAGAAAGAGAAAATTTTTAAAGAAAATTGTTTTGATTCCCGAATCAAAATTCATAAACTTAAAGGAAAACAGCGAGATTCTTGGGCATTTTGGATAAATGATTCTTATCGTATAAAATTTATCTTCATTAGTAATAATGAGGTTTTATTTTTTAACATCGGCACTCACGAGATTTACAAGTGAAACAACAAATTTATGTCCAATCAAAATTTTTCTAAATTTTTGAATAAATTTATTAAAGAAGTAAATGGCGTCGCAATTTTTAGTTTTCTTTTAGCGGCTTTCTGTTACTCAATTCCTTTTATTGAAGGTTATTTTAGTTATCCTTTTCCCAGAGAAATTCTTTATGCAATTTTAGATTATGGGGGACCTCAAACAGCTTTACTATTAGGTATAATAGCTTTAATTTGGATTAAAAAAACAAGAGAAAAGGGAAAATGGTTTGCAATATTAGCAATTATTATAGGAGGAATTGCATCACTTTATGTATAAAAAGTTAGTAACAGAAGGTAAAACTAATTGGAAATATCTTTTGATTGTAGTGATTTTATCCGCTATCGCCGGCGCTGGAATTCTGGCTTGGCAGTATTTGGAAATACCAAAAGAAGAGGTAAAAGACGAAACCGCTGATTGGAAAACATATAAAAATGATGAGTATGGATTTGAGATAAAGCATCCAAATGATTGGATAATGGAGATTTACAAAAAAGCACATGAGATGGCTATTCTGCAGAGTTTAATTAAATGGTATCCACCTTGGATTCCTCCCGAGAAAATTGATGTAGTGATCGAAATAAATGTCGGAAAGAAACAAGAAGGATACTCTATCCCAGTAATACTTGGTTTCGGCAAAGATATAACATGTGAAAATGTTGAAATTGGTAATCTAACATTTTGTAAACTTGTCAAAAAGTCAGAGAAACTTAACATTATGGATGTTATTTCTTACTCCATCTCTAAGAATGATAATATTTATACCGTTGGGATGTTCTATGATTTACCAGATAGTGAAATTCAGCTAGAATTTGAAATTTTTAATCAAATGCTTTCTACTTTTCTATTTTTGGAAATAGAAGAAAAGGAGATTTCAGAAAGAGAAATTTATTTAAAAACTGAATTTCCTATAGATGTTTGGATTAAACTACAAGATACAACACCCCCTCCTTTTACAGAAGAAAAACTTTCGCCCGAAGAAACAGCATTTAGAGGTTTTAAATGGTATCTTGGGTATGAAAAAGGACATAAGGCAGATTATGAAAATCCATATTTCAGCGACCAATATAAAGAAAAGTTAAGAGAAATATATGAAGAAAAGATACTTCTTTTTGATCCTATGCTTTTCGCCCAAGATATTTCAGGTATTTTTAAGGTTCAAAAGGCGATAATTACCAACAATTCTGCTTATTTAATAACAACTTTTAAATATATGAACAACCGAAATTTAAAGGTAAATTTTTTATTAATTAATAATCAATGGAGAATCAATGACATTCAAAGAGTGGAGGATTAATAATGATAAATGCTTTCTACTTTTCGGTTTTTAGAGTAAAAAATTGAAATTTCGTTTAAAAATGTTAGAATTAAAAAATATTTAAAGTTTTTGTACCATGAAAACAACAACAAAAATAAAAGTAGTTGGTATTGGCGGTTCGGGATGCAATGCTATTTCCCGGATGAAAAAATGCCAAATTAAAGGAGTTGACCTGATTGTTATCAATACTGATATTCAAGACCTTAAAAGAGCAAACGCGGATTTTCGGGTTCGCATCGGAGAAAAAATAACCCAGGGTTTAGGCGCGGGAATGAATCCGGAAATTGGCCACAAAGCAGCTTTAGAAAACAAACAAGAAATTAACGAGATTTTAAAAGGCGCGGAAATGGTTTTTATTACCTACGGCGCCGGTGGCGGCACCGGAACAGGAGCCGGCCCGGTGGTCGCTGACATTGCCAAAGACCAGGGCGCTCTCACTTTAGCCATAGTTACCAAGCCATTTTCTTTTGAGGGCGTGTTTCGGCAAAAAGTTGCCGTAACAGGCGTTAAAAAATTAAAAGAGAAAGTTGACACCTTAATTACTATTTCTAATGACAAGCTTATTTCAATTTTAGGGTCTGATGTTTCTCTTTTGAACGCTTTTTGGATTTGTGATGATGTTTTAAGACAGGCGGTTCAGGGAGTTTCTGATTTAATTTTGCTTCCGGGTATTATCAATGTTGATTTTGCCGACATTAAAGCCATTATGAAAAATTCCGGCACTGCCTTATTTGGAATTGGCAAAGCGCAAGGCGAGAAAAGAGCCGAGAGAGCGGCTTTGTCAGCTATTAATTCTCCTTTGCTTGACCTTTCTCCAAAAGGAGCTCAGGGCGTTTTGTTTAATGTTTCCGGAAGCAAGGATATTTCTCTGTCCGAGATTAATGAAGTGGCAAGAGTTATCACTCAGGAGGTTAATTCGGAAGCAAAGGTAATTTTCGGAGCGGTTCAGGATGAAAAGTTGAAACAAGGAGAGATAAAAGTAACGGTTATTGCAACCGGTTTCTGAACTCGAAGTTTTCCAAAGATTTTAGCTTTTTGTCCCATTTGACGGGACTTTTTTATTGAGATACAATGAAATTAATTTATGAAAACAAGAACCGCTAAGGTGAAAAAAAGAGATGGGAATATTGTTGATTTTGACCAGGAGAGAATTACTAAGGCAATTTTTAAAGCCGTTACTTCCACTGATAAGGGTAATGGCAGGATGACAAAAAAACTTTCTGAAAAGGCGGTTCAAATTTTAAACCGCAGATTTAAAAAAGATGAAATTCCCTCAGTAGAGCAAATTCAGGATATTATTGAAGAAGTTTTGATTTTAGAAAATTTAGTTGAGACAGCCAAGTCCTATATTTTATATCGTGAACAGAGAAGGAAAATCAGAGAAGCGATAATGGTGAGCGAAGAAGCAGTGGACCGAATTGACCAATACTTGGAGAAATTGGACTGGGAGGTTCAGGAAAATGCTAATATGGCTTTTTCTTTACAGGGATTGAATCACTATGGTGTTTCTTATATTGTCAAAAAATATTGGCTAAATAAAATCTATCCCAAAGAAATTAGGGAAGCAAACGAAAGCGGAGACCTGCATATTCATAACTTGGATACTTTAAGCTGTTATTGTATGGGCTGGGATTTGTATGATTTTTTGTTAAAAGGTTTTTGCGGGGTTTCAGAAAAAGTGGAATCAAGACCGGCAAAACATTTTCGGGCAGTTTTAGGCCAAGCAGTGAATTTTCTTTATACACTTCAAGGTGAGTGCGCGGGAGCGGTCGCGTTTTCTAATTTTGATACGCTTTTAGCTCCTTTTATTCGTTATGACAATTTAAGCTACCAGCAGGTCAAGCAGGCGCTTCAGGAATTTTTATACAATATGGCAGTGCCAACCCGGGTAGGGTTCCAATGTGTTTCAGAAGATACAGAGATATTAACACCAGAAGGTTGGAAAGGATACAGCGAGATTAAAAAAGGAGATGTTATTCGGACTTTTAATTTGAAAACTAAAGAAATAGAAAATAAGAAAACATCTTACATTTTCAAGAGAAAATACAAAGGAATAATGTACCGACTGCGAAACAGAATTCAAGACCAGCTGATTTCTCCAGAGCATAGGGTAGTGCGAAGAAAATTTTATAGCAACAAATACGTCTTAGAACCAGTTGAACAAATAATGAAATTAAAATCTTCTTTTATTGTTCCTATTGCTGGTAAAAATCTTAACCAAGAAGCGAAAATTTCTAATGAACAGATAAAATTGATGGCTTGGATTATTAGCGAGGGCACTATTGAAAGACCAACAAAATACAGATGTTGTTATCGAGTAAGTATTTACCAGTCAAAAATTAAGAATGAAAGTAATTATAAAGAAATAATCAATTTATTAAAACACTTTAAATTAAAATATGATGAAGGCGCAGCAACAGCTTTAGGGGCAGAAGTCCGAAGAATGAGATTAAATGCCGAAAGTTCAAGGAATATTCATAAGTGGTTTGGAACCAAAGAAAATATTCATTTCATTCCTGATAATTTATTAAATTTAAGCGAAAAACAATCAAGATTATTTTTAGAAACTTATCTAAAAGGAGATGGTAAAGAAGGTTGTAAAATCGCCACCTCTGATTTAGAAATATTAAATGATTTACAAATTATTATCATAAATGCTGGCTACGGTTTTACTGTTCGTGTGCAAAAGCCAACCATTGGTAAAAAAGACATTTATATTTTAAGAATAATTCGTCATTCAGAAACTTATATTACAAAAATAGAGAAAGTAAAAAATTACAATGGGATAATATGGTGTCCTCATACAGAGAACGGAACTGTAATAGCCCGGAGAAATGGCAAGGTCTTTATAACCGGCAATTGTCCTTTTTCAAACATTACTTTGGACCTTAAGCCGTCTCCGGCTTTTGCCAAACAGCCGGTAATTATCGGCGGCAAGCCGCAAAAAGAAACCTATGGCGAATTTGAAGAAGAGATGAAGATATTTGATAAGGCATTGTATGAAATAATGCTTGAAGGAGATAAATCGCACAGACCTTTTCATTTTCCCATTCCAACTATAAATATTACTAAGGATTTTCCCTGGAATGAGCCGGCTTTTGACGGGATTTTTGAGGCATCGGCAAAATACGGAACCAATTATTTTGCCAATTACATTAATTCCGAAATGAAGCCCGAGGATGTGAAATCAATGTGCTGCCGGCTTCGCCTTGATTTAAAAGAACTTTCCAACCGTGGCGGCGGGGGATTGTTTGGTTCAGGAAGTTTAACCGGAAGTATCGGCGTTGTAACGATAAATCTTCCAAGAATTGGTTATTTATCCAAAACCAAAAAAGAGTTTTTTGAAAAATTAGGGAAAATGATGGATTTGGCTAAAGAAAGTTTGGAAATAAAAAGAAAAACCATAGAAAACTTTATTGAAAAAGGATTATATCCTTACTCGCGATTTTATCTCCAAGGAGTAAAAAAAATGAGAGAATGTTATTTTGCCAATCACTTTTCCACTATTGGCTTGGTTGGAATGAACGAAGCGCTTTTGAATTTTCTGGGGGAGAATATTGCTTCCCGTCGGGAAAGAAAATTTGCCTTGGAAGTTATGGATTTTATGAGGGAAAAATTAGTCAAATATCAAAAAGACACAGAAAATATTTACAATTTAGAAGCCACGCCGGCGGAATCAACCGCTTATCGTTTGGCTCAAAAAGACAGAGAAAAATATCCTGATATTATTACTGCCGGAACAAAAAAAGAACCATATTATACAAATTCAAGCCAATTGCCGGTTAATTACACAACTGATATTTTTGAAGCGTTGAATCTTCAAGATGAATTGCAATGCCGCTATTCAGGCGGCACTGTCAATCACCTGTTTTTAGGCGAGAAAATTTCCGAGATTCAGACCGTGAAAAATCTGATTAAGAAAATTTTTGAAAAATTTCATCTTCCTTATATTACTTTAACCCCGACTTTCTCAATTTGTCCGGTTCACGGCTATTTGAACGGCGAGCATTTTGAATGTCCTAAATGCACAATCAAGCAACCATGCGAGGTTTATTCGCGAGTCGTGGGGTATTATAGGCCCGTGACCCAATGGAATACTGGAAAACAGCAGGAATTCAAAGAGAGAAAAGAATTCAAAATTAAAGCATAATGTTAATCGGCGGATTACAAAAAGTTACATTGATAGATTATCCGGGCAAGGTTGCTTGCACGGTTTTTCTTATTGGCTGCAATTTTCGCTGCCCTTTTTGCTATTCAGGGGAGCTTGTTTTGCCTGCAAAAATTAAAAACTCGCCAAAAATTCCGGAGAAAAAGTTTTTTGATTTTTTGAAAGAAAGAAAAGGATTATTAGAAGGTTGTGTTTTATGCGGCGGAGAACCAACCATTCATCAGGACTTGCCTCAATTTTGTAAAAAAATTAAAAAATTAGGTTATTTAGTAAAACTTGACACCAATGGTTCAAAGCCGAAAATGTTAAAAACATTAATTGCTCAAAAATTAATTGATTATGTGGCAATGGATGTTAAAGCGCCGCAAGATAAGTATGATTTTTTTTCAGGAGTTAAAATAGATATTAAAAAAATTGATGAAAGCGTTAATCT
>DAOWKS010000069.1 GCA_030643665.1 bacterium | reverse complement strand
GGAGGATTTTATATCTTGACCGCTGCCGGAGCTCCCGAGAGAGTGGCAAGTGGAAGGCAGTTTATTGTCTGGGCTTGTATTGGATTGGCAGTGGCTCTTGGAGCTAAAGCAATCCCGGCTATTGTTAAAGCTTTATTAGGAATATAGAGAAAATGCGGACGTGGCGGAACTGGCAAACGCGGCAGATTTAGGATCTGCTGGAAATTTTTCCTTATGGGTTCGACTCCCTTCGTCCGCACAAAAAACCGCCCTCAATAAATTCAGGACGGCTTTTTGGTTTAAAAATTAAAGAAAATAAAAAATTTTAGATTATTCTTTCACAATAACTTTTCTTTTCTTTTCTCTTTCAATTTTCGGCAGACGAATAGTTAAAATTCCTTGCTTCATTATTGCCGCAATTCGCGACGGGTCAACTTCTACCGGCAGGATTATTTTTCTGGAAAATAATCCCCAGTAACATTCTTGAGTAAAATAATCCTGTTCTTCCTCTTTAGATTTTCCCCTGTTTCCTTTTATAATGAGCACGTCGTTTTCAATAGAAATATCCAAGTCCTCGCTTTTTATTCCGGCAATTGCTGATTGAATAACCAAGTCATTTTTTGTCTGAAAAACATCAACTGTCAACTGTCCCTCTGGCCCGCCTAAATCCCGTTCTTTTTCAAACCACTCATCACTCCGCTCTTTCTTAAAAAAAGGCGGGGTGGCGGGGGGTTCCTCTACTTTTTCAACTTTAATTTCAATAGGTTGATTGGGTTGCTTTATTTTCGCTTTTTCCTTTTCTGTTTTTTCTATTTTTTTCACTGGTTTTTTCAGAGGAGGTTGAGGTTTGACCTCAACCGATTCCTCAATTTCCATTCCCTTTTTTAGTTTTTCAAAAAAATTAGACATATTTAAATTTTGCATACGCTTTTCATTTTTTTCAACTTTTTGAAGCCGGAAAAAACAAACACAGCCAAGCCAATTAAAATAATTAAAGGTATTAAAAAATTTAAACCTTCGTCTGTTTTTATTATAACGCTAAAAGGGCGATATATCAAATCAGGATTTGTTATAGCGAAGTTGTAAAGTCCATGCAATAAAACAGCTATTATTAGTCCGGTGGCTAAATGTCTTATTCGTTTCTTTGTTTCAAAAAAAGACAAAGCAAGAAAAAACCCTACGGTTGCCGAACACAGAGTATGTAAAAAAGTTGCCCCTAAAAAGCGGAAAGCGGAAATAACCAACGCTTCTTTTATTAAAAACTCGGAACTTAGAGGAAGTAAAATCAAGATATTTTCAAAAGCGGCAAAACCCAAAGCGGCAATTATCATATAGAGCATTGCGTCTACCGGTTCGTCAAATTCCTGATTATTCAGCACTTTTCCTTTGACCACTAAATATTTTATAAACTCTTCAACTAAAGCAACGGCAATAAAGGTGTTTAAAAGGACAATTAAAAAAGGAGCAATATTCAGATTGTTGAATTCCTCTAATATGCCTTTTTCTAAAAAAATAGCCGGTACGGCTGCTAACATTCCATAAAAGAAAATTTTTATTACCTGACGTTTAGGTTCAGGATGAGCATCTTTGCGCAGATAAAAAAGCAGCCAGATTATACTTGGAGCCAAACCCAAAAAAATATAAACAGGATGAAACATATTAAATAATTTTAGCATTACTGTTGATTTTTTCCAAATTTTTAGTTAAGATGACAGTAATTTGACCCCATCGTCTAATGGTTAGGACATCAGGTTTTCATCCTGAAAACCGGAGTTCGACTCTCCGTGGGGTCGCAATGTCAGTTGATTACTTAAATCTTTCTCGCGCCGAGGACATTAAAGAACCGAAAGAAAAAATTTTATACCGGTTCTTTGAAGTTTTACCCGGCGCTTTATCTTGGGGTACCCTGATTACAGCATTTATTTTAGCAGCTGTTTTGCCGATGCTCGCGGCTATTTTTATTATTGTTTTTGACCTTTATTGGCTCTTGCGAATTTCCTATTTATCTTTTCATCAGATTGTCAGTTACAGACAAATGAAAAAAAATCTGAAAATTGACTGGCTTAGCAGATTGAATAATGAATTAGAAATAAAAAACTGGCAGGATATTTATCATCTGATAATTCTGCCTGTATTTAAAGAGGGAATAGAGGTAGTTCAAAGCACTTGTCAATCGTTGAAAGAGGCGAAATATCCTAAAAACAAGATGTTCGTTGTTTTGACCGTTGAAGAAAGAGCCGGCAAACAATCTCAGGAAATGGCTAAAACAATCAAAGAAAAATTCGGCAAAGATTTTTTTTCTTTTTTGACAACTTGCCATCCGCAAAATATCCCGGGAGAAATCGCGGGCAAGGGCTCTAATGTTGCTTGGGCTTTAAAACAAGCAAAAGAAAAAATAATCAGCCCGTTAAAAATTCCAGAGCAGAACATCATTGTTTCTAATTTTGACATTGATACCAGACCTTATCCCCAGTATTTTGCCTGTTTAACTTATAATTATTTATCTGTTAAAGACCCTTTAAGAGCAAGTTATCAGCCAATTCCGATTTACAATAATAATATCTGGCAGGCGCCGGCTTTTTCCCGGGTAATTTCCACATCAGGCACTTTTTGGCAGATGATGCAGCAGGAAAGGCCGGAACACTTGGTAACTTATTCGGCTCATTCTATGCCCTTTAAAACTCTTGAACAAGTAGGTTATCCTGTTGGTCTGATGTCGGTTAATGACGATTCCCATATTTTCTGGAAAGCGTTTTTTTACTATAACGGAGATTACAGAGTAATTCCTCTTCATTATCCTGTTTCAATGGATGCGGTAATGGCTGAAAATTGGTTTAAGACAGCTATTAATCAATATAAACAGCAGAGGCGCTGGGCTTGGGGTTGTACTGAAATTCCTTATATTTTTTATGCTTTTTTAAAAAACAAAAAAATCCCTGTCAGGGAAAAAATCAGCCGTTCTCTTAATGTAATAGACGGATTTTGGTCGTGGGCAACTTCTACCTTGCTGATTTTCTTTTTGGGATGGCTTCCATTAATTTTAGGAGGAGAGAGTTTTAATGTTAGTTTGCTTTCTTATAATTTACCGCGATTAACCAGCAATATAATGACCATAGCAATGTTTGGAATGATGATATCAGCCATTATTTCCCTTTTACTTTTACCCCCCAGGCCGAAAAACTTTAGTTGGTTTAAAAATCTGTTCATTTTTTTACAGTGGCTGCTTTTACCGTTCACTCTTATCATTTTTGGCAGTTTTCCCGCTTTGGACGCTCAAGCCAGATTGATAATAAAAAAACCACTCGGCTTCTGGAGCACGGATAAAATAAGGAAAGCGAAAAACTAAAAGCGAAAAGCGAAAAACAACAGATTAAAATTAAAAAGAACGAAAACTTTAAACTTTACACTTTTGCTTTACACTTTTCTTTTTACGCTTTTAACTTATTCCATGTGTATTTCCTCCTGAAAATTTTTTAGTTTTTCCCGCAGCAGCGGGTATTTTTTAAATTGAGGGTCTTGTTCTAATATTTCTTTTGCCGCTTTTTTTGCGGTTTTAACCAAAAAAATATCTTTTAAGTTAGACATAATCAAATCAGGTATTCCCCATTGCTTGGAGCCAATGAAACTGCCTGGACCGCGAATTTCCAAGTCCTTTTCAGCCAAGGCAAAACCGTCCTCTGACGAAGTTAGGGCTTTTAAGCGTTGTTTTGTTTTTATGGCTTTGGATTCAGTAAATAAAAAACAAAAGGACTGATATTTTGACCTGCCAACTCTTCCTCTGAATTGGTGCAGCTGCGCCAAGCCAAATCTTTCCGCGCCTTCAATAAGCATCACGCTGGCATTGGGCACATCAATGCCTACTTCCACTACCGAAGTTGACACTAAAATATCAATCTTGCCTTGTTT
>DAOWKS010000063.1 GCA_030643665.1 bacterium | reverse complement strand
TTGTTGCTGATTTAATTGCCCTAAAAAATATGACTGGTCTTTTTCCTTGTCTTTTGCTATCAATAATTTTTCTCGCCGAAGACGAGCGTAATGACCCGTGGCGATAAAATCAAAATTTATTTTTCTTTTTCTAAGTTCCTGGAATAAAATTCCAAACTTTATTTCTTTATTGCAAATTACGCAAGGATTTGGGGTTCTGCCTAATTTAAGCTCTTTAATAAAATAATCAATTACTCTTTTTTTGAATTCTTTTCTAAAATCCAAAACCAAAAATGGAATTTTCAAAATTTCAGCGATTTTTTTTGCCTGTTTTTCTGATTTTCTAAAAGAATCTGAACTTACCAGCCGCATAAAAACGCCCATTACATTAAAACCCTGTCTTTTCAACAGGGCTGCGGCTACGCTTGAATCAATTCCGCCAGACATCGCAACGACAACTTTAACATTTGTCATTTGAGATTTGAGATTCTTAGGTAAATCTGTCTGCCACGACTGAAGCGGCAAAGGACTCTGGTTTAATTTTAGGTTCAAAACCATTGCCTCGGATAAGTCCGGTTACTTCTTTAATCATATCTTTAGTAGCGCCGTTTCCTCCAACATCAGCATGAATATAACGAAACTGGTAATTTGAAGAAAAACTCTTTACTCTTTCCTCTAATTTTTCTCTTAAAGATAAAGCTAATTCGCAAGACAACAAGACCTCTTCTAAAATTCTTTGATGAAAGTTGTAAAATTTCTTGGAAGGATATTTAATTTTCTTAATAAAAAACCTGCCTCCTTCCCCTTTTCTTAAAATAACTATGACTACCGGAAAATTAGGTTCTTCTCCTGAAGAAGAATCACAACCAACAATAATATCATAAAATCTTTCAGGTTTTTCCTGAATATAATTCAATAATTCTTCAATTACTCCTATTATTGTAAGATTGCCTTTGCTTGGATTAAAAAAATAACCATCACTTAAATTTTCCATGATATCTGATATTACATTGTTTTAACTATTTTAACAAATTCTTTTGGCTTTAAAGACGCCCCACCAACTAAAAGCCCGTGAAATTTGGCTTTTTTAATGAAATCAGCGGCATTTTGGGAATTAACACTGCCTCCGTAAAGAATTTTAATGTTTATTTTTACAGCTTTTCTAATCAAAAAATTCATTTTTCTTGCTTTTTCAATACTGCAGGGCTTACCGGTGCCGATGGCAAATACCGGCTCGTACGCTAAAATTAAATTTTTAAATTGTTTTTTCGCAATACCTTTTAAGGCATTTTTAATTTGAGATTTTTTATCAATACATAAAATCGCTTTTAAACCATTTTCAAGCGCGGCTTTGAGCTTTTTATTTATTGTTTCGTCTGTTTCCTTAAAATATTTTCGTCTTTCCGAATGGCCGATAATTACATATCCACACCCCAAATTTTTTAACATTTTAGCTGAAATTTCACCGGTAAAAGCGCCTCCGCCAGCTGGCGGATTCTCCCAGAATACATCCTGCGCGCCTAACTTGAAACTTGAAACTTGAAACTTGAAACTTGAAAGATATACAAACGGAGGACAAACTACCACTTCCACTTTTTTTTTGTTTTCTATTTTGTCCACTCCTTTTTTGACTAAATCAAAAATCCGCTTAGCTTCAGATAATGTAGTAGGATTACACTTCCAATTAGCTACAATTAATGTTTTCATTGTTTTTTTAAATACTCTGCTGCTTTTTCCGGTTTAATTGTTAAAATCTCCATTTTGGTGCCGATTTCAAACCCGGCCCAAATTGATGTTTTTGGCAAAATCGTCCAATGCCAATGATAATAATTGTAATTTTTTCCGTCGCAAGGAACAGTATGAAGATAAAAATTATAAGCCGGGTTATTCAAACCTTTGTAAAGTTTTTTTAAAGTAATTTGAAACGCTTCGGCTAAACGCTCTTTTTGTTTCTCGGTTATTTTTTCAAAACAGCAAAGATGTTTTTTGGGAGAAATAATAACCTCAAAATTTACTTTTGAAACAAAAGGACAAACTGCTAAAAAGTCAGAGTTTTCAAAAACAATTCTTTTTTTAAGTTTTATTTCTTTCTTGTTCATTAAACAATAAATACACTTTTTGTGTTTTCTGAAATATTTTCGAGAATTAAGAAGAGCTTTTTTAAGGTCGCTGTCAATAAGAGGAGTGGTAATAATTTGGGAATGCGGATGAGCGATAGAACCCCCTGCTTCAAGCCCGTGATTATGGAAAATAGAAATATAATTAACAAATTTTTCTTTCATTAATGATAAATATCTTTCTTGATACACATCCATTAATTCTTTGGTTTGAACAGAATTAAATTGGGCTATCTGTTTTTCATGGTCCCTGGTTACTACTACCTCATGAAATCCTGCTGCTAATATTTTCTTATATAATTTTCCTTGAATTTGTTCTTTTAACTCTGGATAAGGAAAAACAGCCGGATATTTATTCGGAATAACAATAGTAGTCCAATTTTTGGGAATATTTTCTGTAATGGGTATCTCTTTACCATGAGAAAAAATTAAAGTTGGTTTTTTCTGCGTCTCAATATGACAAAAGGGACAAGTTGATTTGGGAGCTTTTATTTTTTTTCTTTTCTTTATTTTAAAAGCCCCTGGTCGCTGTCCCCTTTCGGCTGCAATAAGAACCCAATCTTTAGAAACTAAATCAAAACGAAGTTCAGAAAAGGTTTTTCGTTTTTTAATCATATTTTTTAGTAATAAGATTCCATTTTATTCGCAAAAGTTCCTTAAAGAATCGAATATATCCTTTCAATTTCACTTTACTTTCAAAAGAATTTATCCAATAGATGGGCACAATGCCAATTTTATAGCCAAGTTTTCTTGCCAAAGCCAAGGCTTCAACATCAAATGCCCAACGATTAATCTTACATCTTTTGAAAATATCCTCAGCCGCTTTTTTGCTAAAAGCTTTAAACCCGCATTGAGTGTCCCAAATACCCCAAATAACAAGCACTTGAATGCCGATATTACCAATATCTCCCAGAAACCTTTTCCAGGCTGGCTGAGGGACAGCTTGTTTAGCCTCCTTATCATCTCTTGAATCACGGGTACCTATAATAACATCGTAATTCTTTTCAAATAAGGGCCACATTTTTTCTACGTGGTCTATGGAAGTTGAATTATCAGCATCGGTAAATAACCTATAATCACCTTGGGCTTCTAACATTCCCTGCTTAACAACATACCCCTTGCCATGATTCTCTTTATTATCAATAAGCCGCAGATTTTTAATCTCTGGCATTATTTCTCTGAC
>DAOWKS010000057.1 GCA_030643665.1 bacterium | reverse complement strand
AGCCAAAATTCCAATAATGGCAATTACCACTAAAAGTTCAATTAAAGTAAAACCTCTGTGTTTTTTAGTCAAGAATTTCATAATTAATAATAGATAATTAATAATAGATTTACGACCTTTGCAAATGTTTATTTCTCCAAGTATAGCACATCTATGTCAAGTCAACCATGTGGAAAACTCATATCGTTATCATTTTATAAAGAGGGGTTAAAACCGAAAGCACTACTCCTGCCACAATCACGCCTAAAATAATAATCATTAACGGTTCTAAAATACTTAAAAAATTATCAATTGTTCTTTCTATTTCCTTTTTATAGAAATCTACTATATTCATCAAGGAAATATCTAAAGTTCCGGTTTTTTCTCCAACTAAAGCCATTCTGGTGAAAACCGGAGGGAAAATTTCTGGAAAAGAAGAAAGAGTTGAAGAAATTGATTTTCCTTTTCTTACTTCGTCCCTGGTTTTTAAAATAGCTTCTTTATAACAAGTGTTATCAATAATTTCCGCCACCGTATTAAGCGCCTCGGCAATAGGCAGACCCCCGGAAATTAAAGTAGACAGGTTCTCGGCAAAACGGGAAATATAAAGCATTTTTAGAAATGAACCTATTAGAGGTATTTTTAGAAAAATTTTGTTAAAAAATTTCTTTCCATGTTTGCTTTTATAATATCTAAAACCAACCGATATAAAAACAACAATTCCTAAAATGAGCAGCCACAACCAGTTTCTTAAAAAAGCGGATATTTCTATCACTATTTTAGTAACTACAGGAAGGGGCTGGTTAGTTCCTTCTAAAACCTGGGTTAAGTTTGGAACAACAAAGAAAATCATTAAACCTAAAACCAATAAGACAATAGAAAAGACCAAAAAAGGATAAAGCATCGCTCCTTTCACCCTGGCCGTCAAATGGTATTCTCTTTCTAAGTGGTCAGATAAATAATTTAAAGATTCAGAAAGGGAGCCGGCTTTTTCTCCGGATTTTATCATTGAAATATAAAAAGGAGAGAAAGTTTTCGGATAACGAGATAAGGCCTTAGAAAAAGAAGTTCCTGCTTCCACTTCTTTAGATAACTCAATAATTTTTTCTTTTAGTTCAGGATTTTTAGTTTCTTCAGACAGAACTATCAAGGATTCAACTAAAGGAACTTTGGATTTAAACATTATTGAGAGTTGTCTGGAAAATAAAACAAGGTCTTTTAGGGAAATTCCTTCAAAAATTTTAAGGCGTTTGGCATAAAAAGGAATTTCGGCTGTTTCTTTTAAAATCGTGACATAAAATCCATGTTTTTGTAAAAGAGCTACGGCTGTCTCGTGAGAGGAGGCCTCAATTGTTCCGCTTTGCACCGTTCCTTCTTTATCTCGCGCCTGGTAGTTAAACTTCATAAGTTCCTACGAAACTACATTAACGAATAAGCATTTTTAGTTCAGCTGAATTTAAAGAATAATTCAGGGCGTTTTCAAAAGAAATCTCTTTTCTTTTAACTAAATTTGCCAAAGACCTGTTTAAAGAAATCATGCCTACATCGGCAGATGTTTCAATAACTAAAGGAAGTTCATGAATTTTGTTTTCCCGAATTAAATTAGCTACGGCCGGAGTGCAGAGCATTATTTCGCAAGCAGGTATCAGTCCTCCTTTAATTCGGGGAACCAATCGTTGAGAAACCACGCCTAAAAGAGAACCAGATATTTGCGCCCGGATTTGATTCTGCTGTTCCGGCGGAAAAGAATCTACAATCCGATGAACAGTTTGACTGGCTGAATTAGTATGAAGAGTAGCCAAAACCAAGTGGCCGGTTTCAGCCGCTGTAATGGCGGCAGATATGGTTTCTGGGTCCCTCATCTCACCGACCATAATCACATCCGGGTCCTGGCGAAAAGTAGAACGCAATGCCCGGGCAAAACTTAAAGTGTCTTGAAAAACCTCTCGTTGGTCAATAATAGCCCTGTCTGCTTTAAAAACATATTCAATAGGGTCTTCAATGGTAATTATATGGTCTGCCCGGCTGTGATTTATTTCATCAATCAAGGCAGCTAAGGTCGTTGATTTGCCATGAGAAGAGGGACCGGCAATCAGAATAAATCCTTGAGACGCCTTGGAAAACTGATGTAAAATCAGAGGAAGATTTAATTCTTCAATTGTCCTAATTTTTGCCGGAACTAACCGTAAAGCGCAAGAGATTTTGTCCTGTTGAAAAAAAATATTGACCCTAAAACGGGCTTGTCCCTCGTCGTTAAATGAGTAAGAACCTGCCTTGCTCTGCTCGGCAGAACCTTGCGACCTTCGGTCTAAAGAACCTGCCTTGCTCTGCTCGGCAGAACCTTGCTGCTTTTGGCAGTAGGAAAAATCCATCTCTTTTTTTGTAAGAAATCTCTGGTATTGCTCTTTGCTCATCAAAATTTTAGCCAGCTCTTGAGTATCTTGAGCAGAAAATTTTTTCTTTCTCAATATAGGAACCAATCTGCCGGCTATGCGGAGAACCGGAGGATGACCCACAGAAATATGCAAATCCGAGGCCTGCTCTTTAATGGTTAATTTGAGTAATTCTTTTAGTTGGACTCGGTAATTGTTGTTCATAAATTAATTATTGATTAATAATCATTTTTCTTCGGCTACTCGTATTACTTCTTCTATTGTAGTAATGCCGCCTAAAACTTTTAAGATGCCGTCTTGTTTCATAGTAATCATTCCTTGTTTACTGGCTTGTTGGGCGATTTCTTTTTCAGAGACCTTTTTTAAAATTATATCGGAAATATCCTCGGTTATTAATAAAACCTCAAAAAGAGCAATTCGCTCAGTAAAACCTTGATTATTGCATTTTTTACAACCTTTCGGCTGATAAATGTAAAATGGCTCTGGAATTTTAAGTTCTTTTTTAATTAAATCAGGAAACTTGGCGATTTCTTTTAAGATTAAATCTTTAATTTCTTTTTTGGGTTTAATTTTCTCTTTACAGTTATCGCAGAGTCGTCTGACTAATCTTTGGGCTATAACAACGCTTAAAGTAGGAGGAATTAAATAGGGCTGAATTCCCATATCAATAAGCCGTGGAATTACTCCTAAAGCATTGGAAGTATGCAGGGTAGATAAAACAAGATGGCCTGTAAGAGCGGCATGAATAGCTAAAGAAGCGGTTTGATTGTCGCGAATCTCTCCGACCATAATAATATCAGGGTCTTGTCTTATTATATGACGAAGTCCCATGGCAAAATCATAGCCGATTTCCGGTTTAATCTGGGACTGGTTAATTCCCTCAATAAAATATTCTACCGGGTCCTCCAGGGTAACGATATTTATTCTTTCTTTGTTTAAAATTTGTAAGATGGCGTAAAGAGTAGTGGTTTTTCCACAGCCAGTAGGACCCGTAGCCAAAATTAAACCATAAGGTTTTTTAATCGCTTCTTCTATCAGTTTTAAATTTGTTTTATCCACTCCTAATTTCTCAAAAGTTTTTAAACCGGTAAAAGGATCAAGAACTCTTATTGCTACTTTCTCTCCCAAGGTGGTCGGAAAAGTAGAAACACGGAAATCAATAAACCTTTTTTCAATTTTAGCAGAAAATCTGCCATCTTGAGGAATTCTCGTTTCGTCAATTTTTAAATTAGCTAAAATTTTAATTCGGGCTAATATGGCTGAATGAGCTTTAAGAGGCAAAAAAATTGAAGAGTGCAAAGCTCCTAATGACCTAAATCTGACTCTTAATTTTTCTTTAGTGGGTTCAATATGAAGGTCGGAAGCCCGGCCTTCTACGGCGTGTTTTAAAAGCACTGCGACAATTTTAGTAATCGGCGCCTCCTCGGTTAATCTTTGAAGTTCAGCAGTTGTCCTTGGCTCAAATTTAAGAGCTTTTCCTTTTAATTCGGTTTCTAACTCTTTCAATGCTTTGCTCACTTCTTTTTTTAAGGTTCGGTATTGTTTCAAAAGCTTGGCAAAAGTGCTTGGCGTGATAAGAAAAACCTTATAACTAAAATTGCCTTGACGGGCTAAAAACTTTATTGCTTCCTGGGCTTTTAAATCCTCGGGATAGACCATTCCTACTTCTAAAATCTGCTCTTCTCTTGCCAAGGAAATCATTTTATAATATTTAGCTGTCTTTTCCGGGATTAATTTTAAGACCTCTAAAGGAACTTTCTCGGGCGCAACTTCTTTTAATGAAATTCCAAGATTTTTACTTTTCAAACTAAATAAAAAAAACTCTGAAGTGATTCCTTTTTCTAAAATAATCTCTTCTTCTTTCTTGCCGCTTTCTTTAACTTCAAATTCAAAAGACCTTGCCTGGTCTTTGTCTAATATTTTTTGTTCAACTAATTGCTGAAGTAAGGACATAATGTGAAATGTCTAATTTTTAATTTCTAATTCGCCTTCAGGTACTTCTGGCGAATAGGCGCTGAATGGGTTTTCCCGGCCGATTGTGATTTCTTGTTCAATTGGCTTAATTTCTTCAAAAGATTGAAGTTCTGTAAGAAAAGAACTCTCTAAAATCTTAAAATCTATTTCAACTTCTTTAGTTGGCTTAAACGATTCTTGAGAAACAACTGGTTTTTTTTCGCTCTGCGCTGAAATAAAAGAAAAACCTTGCCAAATAATAAAAACAGTAATTAAAATTGCCAAGATTAAAACAAGCTGTTTTTGTGTGTCTTTTTTTTCTAAAAATGTAACCATATGTGTTAATTTTCAAATTAGTATGAATAGATTTTAAGCCGTAAATTAAATGTAAAAGAAATTTCTTCTTCCGGAGATGAAAAAGAAACACTCTCAACGCCAATCATTCTGGCTGATTTTTCTAAAATACGCAGAAAGTTTTTAAAAGCGGAATAAGAGCCAGCCACAACTATATTAAAAGCGGTTTCCTGAATTTCTGGATTCCGGTTTTCTTCCCCCTCTTCGATTAGCGGGACAGTTGAGGACGGACCTATTTTTTTAAAAACTAAACCTGTTTGAGAGCAGGACTTTTGAAGAAAATTTAACAAATCGGGCAAACGAGAATTTATTGGCAGAGCAGAATTGATTTTCGCAAGATTTTCTTTGTATTTTTCCAATTTTTTTGAAAGAGCGCTAAGTTTTGAAAAATACTCTTTTTCATATTGAAGTTCAGCGTTCTTATTTTTGATTTCTAATTGAAGCAGATTCATTTCCTGGTATTTGGAAAAAACCGCCCCTATTGCAAAAATCAGGAGTAAACCAAGACAGGTAATAATAATAATGGCGCGAGACATAAACTTTATTTAAATAAATTAGGGTTAATGGAAAGATTAAAAGTAAAACTAATTTCTCCCCTTTTTTCTAAAGAAATTTTGGATAAATTTGCTTTCTGAATAGATGGTTCTTGGTTTAAAATTTGAAATTGCTGGCCTAAAGACGAAAAACTGTCGCTATAACCGGAAACCATTGCCTGTCCTTCTAATGGATTCAAATTAATTTGAGAATACCTGATTTTAGGATGAGAGGTTTTTTCCAAAAAAGTAAAAAAGTTTGTCGCAAATGGATGGCTGTCAAGCAATAAGGAAAAATAATTGATTTTTTTCTGCTCATTTAAAATTTCTTTTTCCAGCTCAATTTTTTGCGGAGTTTTTTGTTTGATTAAAAGTTCTTCCGTGTTTTGAAGTTCTGTTAAAGATTGTTTTTGAAAATAACTTAAAATAGAATAACTTAAAATCGTTAGCAAAAGCAGGCCGATTAAGGAATAAAATAAAGTTTCCTGCCAACGAAATAATTTTTCTTTTTTTTTCGGAATAATTTCCATAATTTTTATTCCAGTCCGCGCAGCGCCATACCAATTGCTATGGCATAAGCCGGACCCATTTTTTTCAATGTTTTTTGTAAAATCGGCGGGTAAAAAATATCAGGAAACGGCTCAGCAATTTTTATTTCTTTTTTAAAATGGTCTTGAAAATATTCTTTTAACCCGGGAAGAAAAGCGGAAGAGCCGGCGATTATGATCTTTTGAACCGCTTTTTCTTCAAGTTGCGAAAAATTTGTAAAAACCTTGTCAATTTCTCTTAAAATTACATCAATTAAAGGCAAGCAAATTTCCCTGACATTAAATTCATCAGAGAAAATGCCATATTTTTTTTTGAGCGCCTCTGCTTCCTTGTAATCCACGCTCAATCCTTTAGAAAGCGCCTGGGTTAATTCATTTCCGGCCATATCAAAACTATGGGATATTTTTAAAACTCGGTTCTCAACAATACTGCAGGTAGTGCTTTGGGCTCCGATATCTACCAAAGCAATAATTTGTTTTTCTTCTTTAATTAAAGAACGTAAAAGACCAAAGACCTCGGCCTCCAAGCTAAAAAGTTTAAGATTGGAAAGCTTGGCAATTTCCTGATATTGATTAATAACTTCTTTGGGAACAGCCACTAAAAGAATTTTTAATTTGCTTTTCTTTTGGGAACTTACTTCACCTTCAATAATTTGCCAATCTAAGACAACTTCGGTTAAGGGAAGAGGAACATGGCGTCGGGCTTCAAAGATTACGGCCTGCGATAATTCTTTTTTAGTCATTGGCGGCAATTCAAAATTAGTAAAAAAAGACGAGAAATCAGGTATAGAAAATACGGCCTTGCGGGTTTTAATTTTTGCCTCATTGAACACTGCTTTTATGGCTCGGGAAATATCTTGATTGGAAAGCAAAAGGGTATTCTTGTCAAAAGTCCGAAATGTCTTTTGATAAAATGCCTGGGCTGTTATTTCACCGTAATTGTCCAGTTTTTTTCTTTCTCCCCAACGTGAAAGCTCCACTATTTTAATAGAAGATGTGCCAATATCTATACCCAAACATTTTTTTGGAATAAGTTCTAATGGTGTCCAAATCATTAAATATATTATATCATCTTAAATAAAAAGTGCAATGTGGAAAAAAATTCGCGATTTTATTGTAAATCTCCTCTTTCCTTGTTTTTGTCTTAATTGCGGAAAAGAAGGTAATTATCTTTGTCAGGACTGCGAAAGCATTTTGGAAATTTCTGAATTTCATCAAAAACATCAGGGTAAAAATCTTGATGACTTGTATTGGGCTATGAATTATCAAAAACCATTAAACAAAAATTTAATCCAAAAATTTAAATACAAACCTTTTATTAAAGAACTGGCAAAACCTTTGTCTTCTTTAATTATAGACCATTTCCAATTACTGGCAACTGAACAGAATTTTTCGCCCGATAATAATTCTGTGTTAATTCCTGTTCCTTTAGACAGAAAAAGATTGAAATGGCGGGGATTTAATCAGGCAAAAGAAATTGCCAAGGAATTGTCTTGTTTTTTTAAAATTTCTGTTGTAGACAATGTCTTGGTAAAAACAAAACAAACCCGTGAGCAGATTGAACTTTCTAAAGAACAAAGAAAAGAAAATATTAAAGGAGTTTTTGTTTGTAAAAATCCCGAACTTGTGAGAGGAAAAAAAGTCCTTTTAATTGATGATATTTATACTACCGGTTCAACTATGGAGGAATGCGCCCGCATCTTAAAAAATGCCGGCGTTCAAGAAGTCATCGGCATTGTCATCGCCCGGGGATAAAATTGGCGGTGCGGAGTATATTGAATATAGCTCGAACGAATTTTCGGCCTCGCCGCGCGAAGCGCGGCTCGGGTCGGCCTGCGCGGCGGCTTCGCCGCATTCTTTAACAATTTTAGTTTTTCTTTGGCGGCAAATTATTCCAAAAAAGCGGAAAGTCAAAAACGTTTAGTTAAAGAGTTCGCTTAATTTAACTCAACATTATTGTTCGGTCCCCGTAATGGCAATAAATTCCCAGCATGTAAGCTTAATATCAGAATTAATTGTTTTTTCAAATACGCCATCTCCATCAGCGTCGATCAAAAGAGTTGCGCCCTCTTCTTTTCGAAGTAAAGCATCCCAATCAAATTTATATCGATGAGTTTCTCCGGGGAAAATAGGAATATTAATGGCGTTAAAAGTAACTGCTTCTGCTCCCTGAATAGAAGATTTTCCAAATTGATAATTGCCTTCTTTTATGCCAAAAAGTTCATATACATAAGAGTTTTTAGGATCAAAAATAGCCACGCCTCCACTTTCAGGATCATAAAATGCATTTGGAACTTCTTCTTTGATCTCACCATTGATTAAACCTGTAACCCTCCCCTGAGAGTCATAAACCCGCATTTCGTACTCTCCTTTACGATATTCGCAAACACCAAGATCGATCAATTTAAAAGTAGGAATAATTTTTGTTTGTACATCAAAAAATGGACCTTGATAAATTTCATCGGCAATAGCTTCTGGAAATCCAATATAACCTTCGTCACCATAGGTTTTCCATAAATAATAACTAAAAACATTGTTTCCTTTTTCGGCTATAAAAGTACCGACATTCGAGCTTTCTTTAGATTGAGATTGTTCCCAGATTTCTTTAGGGAAAACCATAATACCAAAAACCGGGCGATACTCTTTATCTTTTGAATGTTGAAGGCTAAATTCTATTCCCTCCCTTTCTTCCTTAACTTCATATCCTTTCCATCTTTCAGGGAAAGTTAGTTCAAATCCATACCACTCATTCCTGTAAGTTTTCCAGTCAGCGATTTTTTCCTTTACCACTTCTTTTTTCTCTTCGGATATTTTTTCTTCTGGTGATTTCGCTTTTTCTTTCGGGGTTCCTAAATACTGCCAGGCCAGAATTCCTCCAGCAAGACCAATAATGATTAAAATGATTATAATTATTGGAGCTAAACCTTTTTGATTGTTCATAAATTTGATCTTTTTAGTTAAGTAATTATTTCGACTTTCACGAAAAATTTTCTTTTACCAAAATGTGGCTCGAGCCGATATTTTTCCGGTTCTTTGGTAGTTTGGAAAGAATGCGGCGAAGCCGCCGCGCAGGCCGACCCGAGCCGCGCTTCGCGCGGCGAGGCCGAAAATTCGTTCGAGCTATATTCAATATACTCCGCCAGTCAGGATTCGGCAAACTTTTTGATGCCTCGCGCCTCGCTGCGGCTCGGCGCTCGGCCATCAATTTATATTCATTTTTGGCTGAAAAAGAAAATTGTTGATTAAGTAACGAAAGAAAATTTTTCATTCTTAATACAAACCCATGAGATACATAATTTACACTCGCAAATCTTCGGAGTCGGAAGAAAGACAGGTTCTTTCTCTTTCAGCTCAGCTGGCTGAGCTGAAAGAATTTGCCGCCAAAGAAAAACTTGAAATTGT
>DAOWKS010000034.1 GCA_030643665.1 bacterium | reverse complement strand
TTGTGTAGAAACTTAATATTGAACTTTTTAATGTCTAAAATTTTGCCAATTTGATTTTTATAATTTTTGGCGTTCTCTAAAACTTGTTTACGGGTTAATGGTTTTCTTGACGAGTTTTTATCGGTCGGGTCGCCAATCATAGCCGTAAAATCGCCTATTAAAATAATGATTTCGTGTCCTAAATTCTGAAACTGACGCAACTTCTCTAAAACTACTCCGTGACCAAGATGAAGTTTGCCTGTCGGATCAATGCCGTTATAAATTCGAAGTTTTTTACCAGACTTTAAAACTTTTTCTAACGCTTGACGATTTGGATAGATGTTTTCCACTCCACGCGTTAAAACCTCCTTAATTTTTTTGGGATTAGTATTAACTTTCATTATTCTTATCGTATCAAAATTGACTAAATTTGCCAAATTGGAACAGATTCATTAAAGTAAAATGAAATGAGTAAAAGAAGCTTTCATAGAAAAATTTATCAAGAAAACAAGAAAAAAACAAAGTTGTTTTTTATCTTTAAGCTTTTTGGTTTTAGTTTTGTCTTTTTTGTTCTTTGTTCTTTGTTTATTTTCATCTACTTTGCCAAGGATTTTCCCAGACCGGAAAAATTTACCGAAAGACAATTTATTCAGTCCACTAAAATTTACGATAGAACAGGCGACATTCTTCTATATGAAATTTATGGCGAAGAAAAAAGAACAATAGTTCTTTTAGAAAAAATACCAATTCATCTCCAACAAGCAGTAATTGTAACTGAAGACCAAAATTTTTACAGCCATTTTGGCATTGATATTAAAGCAATAATCAGGTCTGTCTTAATTAATTTTAAAATTATGGCGCCTGCTTACGGCGGCTCTACTATTCCCCAGCAATTAATCAGGTCAACTTTTTTGTCAACCGAGAGAACGGCTGAAAGAAAAATCAGGGAAATTGTTTTGGCTTTAGAGTTAAACCGACGCTATTCTAAAAAGCAGATATTGGAATGGTATTTAAACCAAGTGCCATTTGGACAAAATACTTATGGAGTAGAGTCAGCCAGTCAGACATATTTTAAAAAATCTGTTTCTGCTCTTACTTTTGCCGAATCCGCCTTTTTAGCCGCTTTAATCCGCGCCCCTTATCGTTTATCGCCATATGGAGAAAATAAAGATGATTTGTTTAATAGAAAAGATTATATTTTAAACAGAATGGCTAAGTATAAATATCTAACCCAACAAGAAACCGAAGAGGCAAAAAAAGAAGAAGTAAAGTTTGCTGAAAAACGGATTGAAATGAAAGCTCCCTACTTTACCTTGTGGGTACAATCCCAATTAGAAGAAAAATATGAACCGGATTTTTTAAAAGAAAAAGGAATAAAGGTTTATACTTCTTTGAACTATGAATTGCAAAAAATAGCCGAAGAAACAGTAAAGGCAGGGATTAAAAGAAACAAAGTTTATAATGCTCATAATGCCGGTTTAGTGGCGATAAACCCAAACACCGGCGAGGTCTTGGCAATGACCGTGGGAACCGGAGATTATTACGCGCCGGCTTTTCCTGAAGGATGTATTTCAAGATGTTTATTTGACCCTCAATTTAACGTGGTGCTCGGTACTATAAAAAGCCCCGGACGGCAGCCGGGTTCCGCTTTCAAGCCATTTGTTTACGCCACCGCTTTTAAAAAAGGTTATAACGCTGAAACTCTTATAATTGATGAAGAAACAAATTTTGGAATTTGGGGAGAAAAAGAATATATTCCTGAAAATTATGACAAAAAATTCCGGGGAGAAATAACTTTAAGAGAAGCGCTGGCTCAATCTATAAATGTCCCGGCAGTTAAAGTTCTTCGCGATTATGCCGGTTCTGGAGATATAAAGAGCGGCTTAAATGACTCGGTTAAAACCGCCCGGGATTTAGGTATTACAACTCTAAAACCGCCTTATTATCCTTCAATAGTTCTTGGCGGCCAAGAGGTAAAATTAATAGACATAACTTCGGCCTACGGAGTTTTCGCTTCAAACGGTTTTAGAATTCCTCCAATAGCTATTTTAAAAATTACGGATTATCAAGGAAATATTATTTACGAAAACAAAAAAACTCCTAAAAAAGTAATATCCAGCCAAGTAACTAAAATAATCAATGACATCCTGTCTGATAATGAAGCTCGTTCTCCAATGTTCGGCGCAAATTCAGCGCTTTATTTTAAAAATTATTCTATAGCCGCCAAAACGGGAACTACTCAAAATTACCAAGACGCCTGGACTATTGGCTATAGTTCTTCAATTGTTACCGGTGTCTGGGTGGGCAACAACAACAATGCCCCAATGTCAAAAGAACCGGGTGTTGTTTTAGCCGGTCCTCTTTTCCATAATTTTATGGAAAAAGCATTGGCTCTTTTCAAATAGTTTTATCTTGACTTTACATTTAAAAATTGATAGATTAAAGATAATATGGCAACAAAAAAGATTTTAAACTATCAAGTAATTATTTATCCTGATAAAACAGTAAAAAGTAATAAATCTTGTTTTACTGCTTATTGTCCTGTTTTAGAAATTGCTGACAACGGCAAAACTATTGAAGAAGCATTGAAAAATATAAAGGGTCTTATTAAATTTCATTTAGAGTGTTTAAAAAAAGAGAAAACTCCAATTCCTGAAGGATTTTCTTTTGGTAAAGAAGAAATTTTTACTACAGCTAAAGTTTCTGTCTCATTATAAATGGCTAAAGAAATCAAACCAAAGGACTTAGTGAAATTTTTATTGAAATTAGGATTTTGCAAACTTCGCCAAAAAGGCAGTCATCTAAGATTAGCTCATCCTGACGGTACAAAAGTGACGATTGCTATTCATAATAAATCAATTTCTAAAGGCACACTTTCAGTAATTTTAAAACAGACAAATCTATCTAAAAAAGATTTAAGAAATTTTTAATTGTTTTTTAAAACAAGTGATTAAATAAAAAAAATACCCAGTGATGGGTCTTTTTATTTTAAGATAGGAAGAGCTGACTTTATTATTTATTTAATAAAATTATCAAATTCATAAATTTCATCCGGTTCTTTACTAAAATCACAATAACGTATCCATACTGGTTTGAATTGAAAAAAGACAACTGGTCGTTTATCTATATGATATTTCATATCTGGAGCTAAATTTAAAATAAATTCTTTTGCTTTTTGAAATTCATTATTTTTCAAAATCGTTACCTTACCATCTATTTGAACCTCTATTTTGCTTTTAATATCTTCAATTACTACAGATGCTTGGCTATTTTCTTTTAGATTTTTCATCTTTCTCGTTTTTGGATTAGAAAAAAAGAAAATAGAAAAATCATCTCTGGGAAAATAACAAACAACCGCTGCCTCTGGTTTTGCGTTTCGATTAGCGGTCGCCAAAACACAAAATCTCCTTGTTTTTACAAATTGTAAAATTTTCTTAATTTTTTCCTCCATAATTTATTCGTAAATATTCGTATCCGAAAGCGCAAATTCGTAAATTCGTACACCGCTTTCAATTAAATCGCCTTAATCGGCATAACTACGTAGATAAAGTTTTGATCTCCTGTCGGTTTTAAAACGCCCGGCTCTTCTTTATTGGTTATTTCAAAGACAACTTCCGGGCTTTTTATATTTAAAAGACCATCAAGAAAAAACCTATGATTAAAAGAAACTTCAACGCTTTTTCCTTTTATATTTCCGGTCAAGCTGCCGCAATATTCTCCTATATCCTGAGATTGTCCAAAAACCTCTATTTTTTGGTTTTTAGAATCTACTTTTAATTTAATCTCATTAATTTTTCCACTAAAAAGAGAAGCGGATTTAATTTGACTAATAAGTGTATCTCGTTGAAAAATAACTTGTGTTTCATATTTTTTAGGAATAATGGCTTCATAGTTTGGATATTCGCCATCTATTAGCCGGGAAATAAGTTGAATTTGAGGATGGTTTGTTTCTGTCATTGGCAATTCAAATAAAACCTGATTTGAAGAAAAATAAATTTTAATATCTCCTTCTTTTTCGCTAAAAATGTTAATAATTTCTTTAGCTGTTCTTTGGGGAAGAATTAAAGAATATTCCTTGGATAAAACAGCTGGTGTTTTTAGCTCAAAAGTTTTTTCACCCAGCCGAAAACTGTCAGTGGCCACTATTTTAATTAAATCTTTTTGAAATTCAAAATAAATACCTGATATTTCCGGTTTAGTGGTTGAAGAAATAGGAATATTTACCACTTGATTTAAATTTTGACAAAATAATTGACTATTAACTAATACATATTCTCCTTCGGTAATTTGAGGAATAATAGGAAAATCCTCTGCTTTAAATCCTTTTAAAACAGTTTTATAATTTTCACATTTAATATCTAAATTTGAATCTTTTTTTTCTAAAATAACTGTTTTATTAGGAAGAAGATTTATAAAATTTGAAAAAATTTGACAAGGAACAGTAATTTCTCCCTCTTTTTCTGTTTTTACCAATGACCACCAATTAATTCCAATTTCTAAATTCGTACTGACTAAATTTAGGAAATTTTTTTTGGTTTTTATTAAAATATTATTTAAAATTGGTAAAGAAAGAGATTTTGTTGAAATTTTTTCAACTATTTTTATACCTTCTTTTAATTTTTCTTGTAATATTACTAATTTCATATTTATTAATTTTTAAATTTTTTTAGCAATAATTAGTTTTAATTAGTATTAATTATTATTATTAAGGAAATAATTTATTTTGAAATTTACTCTTAAAAAGTATTTTTTTATATTTGAATTTTTAGTGGATAATAACGGAAAAAGATGGGGAAATCTTTAGGAAAAATACAAACCTATTTTTTATTCTTTTAAAATACACTTTTTATCCACTGAAAATACGCTGTCTTATTAAGTCAATTTCATTGGTAAGATTTTCATTTATTTTTAATTCTCTTAAAACTTTTTCATACGAATAAATGGCAGTGGTATGGTCCTTTCCTCCTAATTTTCTGGCAATAAAAGGAAAAGAATATTTTAAATCTTCTCGTATTAAATACATTACTATTTGACGCGGCTTAACAATTTCTTTTTTTCTGGAAAGAGATAGTATTTCTTTTTCTTTTAAATCATAAAATTCAGAGACAATTTGGATTATTTTCTTGGGGGTAACTACTTTCATTGGCGAAAGAATTAAATTTTTAAGCAGTGATTTGGCAATTTTAATATCAATTATAAGATTGTGCAGTTTTTGATAAACTGATAAGCAGTTTAAGGCGCCTTCTAATTCTCTGATATTTTTTTTAACATTAGACGCAATATATTCCAGAACATCGTCTGGAAAATTAATCTTTCTTTCTATGGATTTACTTTTTAGAATAGCTATTCTGGTTTCATAATCAGGGCACGATATATCGGCCATCATTCCTCCTTCAAACCTGGAACGCAATCTTTCGGTCAAGGTTGGAATTGCTTTTGGGGGACGGTCTGAAGATAAAATTATTTGTTTGTTTTTTTCGTATAAATGATTAAAAATGTGAAAAAACTCTTCTTGGGTTTTTTCTTTTCCAGCTAAAAATTGAACATCGTCTAAAATTAAAACATCAATAAGCCGATATTTTGATTTTAAGTTTTCCATTTCGTGATTTCTGATAGATGAAACTACTTCAGCGGTAAATTTTTCAGAAGGAATATATTTTATTTTCTTTTTAGGAAAATTCTTTACTATTTCATTACCAATTCCTTCTAAAAGATGGGTCTTGCCAAGGCCTACTCCTCCGTAAATAAAAAGAGGGTTATAAACAAAACCAGGGTTTTTTGCCGTTGCCCAGGCAGATGCGTGGGCAAGTTCATTGAAACTACCTATTATAAAATTTTCAAAAGTATATTTTGGATTAAGATTGGTGTTTTTATCAACCTTAAATTCTTGAAATTTAAGCTGGCCCATTTCTGAAAAAGAGACCGGACTCTTTTTTAAAATCTTTAAATCGGTTTTTCCTATTTTATATTGGACTTCTTTAATTTCTTCATCTAAACCATGTAAAATTTTTAAAATTGTCTTACCATATTTATTTTCAAGCCATTCTCTGGCAAAAGAATTAGGTACAGAAACTATTATTTGATTTTTTTCTTGGGAAACAATTTTAGTATCTCTAAACCAGGTAGCAAAATTCGCCTGTGAGATAGTTAATTGAGTTTGAGCTAAAACTGCTTGCCAGAGTTCTTCTTTAGTAATCATAAGCGCTTCGCTAAGTTAAAAACGAAAAATAAGAACCTTTCGCTCCGCTTTCAGCGGAACTCAAGAACCTTTTTTCGCTAATGCTAATGTATAAATATATATTCTTGAAATAAAAAACGATAATCTAAAAATTTTAATCTCTTTTATTACCATACCATTTGTCAAATTAAAAAGAAAGTGAGAATAAAACTTTGTTTTTGTTAATAATCAGTGGAAAGATTGTGGAAAACACGCAAATTTTAATTCCCTTTTGTGTCTTAGAAAAGTTTATGTTATGATAATATTGTTATTGAAATTTTCCACTTTACTCTATCATTTTACATTTTTCGTTTTGAATTTTGCATTTGACTGAGCGAAGCGAAGGAATATGTCTATTACTTATCAACCAAAAAAGAAAAAAAGAAAACGCACGCACGGATTCAGAAGCCGTCAGAAAACAGTTGGAGGAAAAAGAGTATTAATAAAGAGAAGGAGAAAAGGGAGGGAAAAACTAACCGTATAATTATGCTGGCAAAAGAAAATTGTCTAAGAAAGAAAAAGGATATAGAAAGAGTATTTAAACAAGGCAAAGGATTTAAACAAGGTTTTTTATTTTTGAAAACAGTAAAAAACAATTTAAAAGTAAATCGCTTTGCCATTGTGGTAAGCAAAAAAATTTCGGCAAAAGCAGTAATTCGCAATAAAATAAAAAGACGGCTTAGAGCCGCGGTAAGAAAAAGATTAAATAAGATGGAACAAGGATGGGACGGAGTAATAGTAGTGAAGCCAGGTTTAGAAAATGAAAATTTTAAAAAAACACAAGAAACAATTGATGAAATTTTTAAAAAAGCAAAATGCTTAAAAAACTAATTTTTAAAACCATTTATTTTTACCAGATTTTTATTTCGCCTATTTTGGGTCAGAATTGCAGGTTTTATCCAACCTGTTCACAATATAGTTTTCAGGCAATTGAAAAATACGGAATAGTGAAAGGTGTATTTTTGGGGATTAAAAGATTGTTGCGATGTCATCCTTTTAGTAAAGGAGGAATAGACATACCATGAAAGCGAAAAACTAAAAGCGAAAAGCGAAAAATAACAGAAGTTTTTATTTTTTTAAAATTATTAATTTTTAATCGTAATTTTACACTTTTCTTTTTACACTTTTAATTTGAAACATGTTTGATATTCTTATTTCATTTTTTAACATCGTCTTATATCAGCCATTATTTAACGCGCTGATTTTGCTTTATATATATCTGCCCGGACATGATTTCGGCATAGCTGTAATTGTTTTAACAATTATTATCCGTCTTCTTCTTTATCCTTCAATGGCTAAATCAATAAAGTCGCAAAAGGTCTTAGCCGAACTTCAGCCAAAAATTCAGGAAATTCAAAAAAAATACAAAGAAAACAAAGAAAAACAAGGCCGGGCAATGATGGAATTATATAAAAGAGAGAAAATTAATCCTTTTGGCGGTTGTTTGCCCCTTTTAATCCAACTGCCGATTTTAATCGCTCTCTATCAGGTATTTTGGAAAGGATTTCAGCCGGAAGCAATGGTTCATCTTTATAGTTTTGTTCCTCGTCTTGAAATGATTGACCCTAATTTTTTAGGAATAATTAATTTAGCCAATGCAAGCATTGTTTTAGCTTTATTGGCCGGTATCACTCAATTTTTCCAGACAAAAATGATGATGCCGCAAGTCCAAAAATCTCAATCCAAGCCGGGTGATTTTTCCCAAATAATGTCAAAACAAATGCTTTATTTTTTTCCTGTTTTTACCGTTTTTATTCTTTGGAAACTGCCGGCGGCAATTGCTCTTTATTGGTTTGTTACCGCTTTATTTTCAATAGGGCAACAACGGCTTATTCTTAAAAAAGAGAAACATGTTGAGTAAAGAAAATTTAGAAAAAATTAAAGGTACAGTTAAGGAGTTTTTTCAAAAAACTTGTTTTGATGTGGAAATCGTGTTTTTACCCCAAAAAGACCAGACCATTCCTATCCAGATTAAAACCAATGAGCCGCAAATTTTAATCGGCGAGGGTGGACAAACCCTGGTTGAAATTCAGCATCTTTTAAAAGCAATTTTGAAAAGAAAAATCAAAGAAGATTTTTATATTGATTTGGACATTGATGATTATAAAAAGAAAAAAATCGTCTCTTTAAAGGATTTGGCTAAATCAGCCGCCGATGAAGTGGTTTTAACTAAAAACGAAAAAATTCTTCCTCCAATGTTAGCTTATGAAAGAAGAATTATTCATTTAGAATTGATAGAGAAAAAAGATGTTATTACTGAAAGTACCGGCCGCGAGCCGGAAAGAAGAGTGCTTATCAAACCTGGTTCTTAATCACTTTCTGGCTTTGATAATAAAGGAAGTCAAACAGTCCTTTCTGCCCAGCCAGCCGCATTGGCCAATACGATTGTCCCTGAAATAAGAATCTCTTTTTGTAAAGACCTCGCAATCTCCTTTATAATTAGAGTGTTTAAAAAGCAGGGCAATGTAATTGCCGCGCATTTCCATTGAAGAAATTCGGTCCTCACAGGTTTTATCGTTACAATCTTCACCACACAATCTAAAGTCATCAATATCAATATCCGGTTCTATTCTGCCATCTTTATAAAATTCATCTTCAGTTTCCGGAAGACGGCAGCCAGTATGATTTTTATCTTCATAAAATGCTACTCCCTTGTCGGTTTCGTCAAGGGGGCTTTCTATTGGTTTTAGATATACAGTGATTGAGGAAACGCCAATATCTTTGGGACCGTCAGCGCTAATAAGGTTTTCAGATAAATTTTTACAATTATCCTTTCCTTGGTTTTGGTCAAAAAGCATTGCTTTTCCCATAAAGTTTTCATATTGGTGTAAAATTGCCGCGTATTTAGTTTTGCAATTTTGGTTATTTTCATCACAATCGTCATAAATAAATTTTATTGATTTGGTTTCATTATCAAACTCAGGCAGAGTAGCTGAACTTCCTTGATAAACTTTTACTTCTATTGGTTTATCCTCATCTATTTTACTTGTTCCGCAAGTAGTAGAATTAGCATAAAGATAAACTCCGGGCAAACGATAATCTAATTTAACGGACCTAGGTTGAACACCCCCGGGAAAAGTTTTACATCCTCCTTTGTTATAATTAGTATCTTCTTTACCATAAGTTATTATTGGATTATCTTCCGGTTTATATTCATTATCAGGAAAAAAGCTGATAGTTAATTCTTCAGAGTTATTAAGAAACAATATTGATTTAATTTCATAATCACCATCAGCACCCCAATTTAATCCTCCCCAATCTAATATTCTTTTTAATTTCGGGATACTGCTGCTAACTTGCAGAGAAGGTTTTTCTGTTTCGCTTTGGCAGTTAGTTTTTGAGTAAATTTTAATTCCGCCAATAGCCTGTTCCATTGTTGGTTTTTTCAAAATAACCAATTGAGGGTCAATTGTTTTCAAAATTAAATAAGAAGAAAGCAAAATAATCAGGCCTAAAAAACCGGCGATAACTTGTTCTTTGGCATCCGACATTTTAGAAGGGTTGCCCGCAGAAGTCAGATAAAGAATTCCACCGTAAACCAAAGCGAAAAAAGCTAAAAGCCCGGCAATAATTATTGCCCAAGTAAAAATATATTCTATGTATGCGGGTAAAAATGTTTTAGTAGTGGTTGGTGTTTCTATGTCCGGAATATCTAATATTGGATAGTCAATCTCTAATTCTCTTCCTTGAGCCAAACAAAAACCGCCTATTAAAAAAGAAATAAAAATAAAGATTAGTAATATTTTCTTAATCATAATTATAGTTCGCAGCAATAATAATTAGTCGGATAACAGGCGTCTTCTTTACCGGTTTCAAACCATTCTTCTGTTATGTCCCATATTGTTTTCCAAGACAGGATGATAATTTTTCCAAAAAATTTGAAAGGAAATAAAGGTATTTGCCACCAGGATTCCGGTGTTTCCCAAAGTTCTCCCCAAATTTCTTTTGTTATTTCTTCTTCGTCAATTACTTGAAGAACTAAAGAAATAAACTGGTCATCGTCAAAAAGACCTAATTGGCTGGCTGTTTTTGCCATAATAAGACGAGAACAAACTATTTCTCCTTCAAAGCATTTATACCAATCCTCGGCCGGAATCCAGCATTGCGCTAACTGGCAGCGGGAAAATTCAAGCTGGTCTAAAATGTATGACCTTTTATACTTAAATTTAGATTCCTTTGGTATTTCTTCTCCTCCGGGAGTTTTTTCTTCAATATCATTTTTCAAAAGCTCGGGCAGGTTTTCCAAAGCGGAATAAGCGTCAATAATCGGGTCAAAATATTGACCACAGCAGCCGGAGCAAGAACGAGTATCACACATTTCATCACAATAATCTTTTGCAGCTGGTGTACTTAGACCTTTTAGACAATATTTACAAGTTAAAATTTCAATTTTTTCTAACTCTGATGGACAAGGTATAATTTCAGAGTCCCAACAATAGGTTTCTTGCCAGCAGCATCTTTCGCCGCAATCTTTACATTTTTTACAATTAGTTACATTTTCTTTACATTCATCTCCGGCATAGATATTTCGCGGAACATTAGATGCTTCTTCTGGACATCGCCAATCCTCTTCTTCTTGTTTTGAGCCTTCGGTAATATAATAAGATTTATTACAATCTGTTTTACAGGAATTTTTGCAATTCCAATTTTTGTAATCGTCAAGGATTTCATCGGTTTTTTCCGTCATTATTTTGCTGTTTTCAATAATTCCCTGAAATTCGCCTAACATTTTTGCTCCTAAAAAAGCGCTTCTTTCTATTACTTCTCCGATAGGAATTTGTGTTTTAGCAGTCCATTCACCTGTTCCTAATAAAGGTTGCGGAGAAAGATTTTTAGTTGTTCCGAGATCCCATTCACATTTAATTTCACAATTTATACAAGAACATTCTTCATTGAAGCATTTTGGAACGCAGTTGAAATCTGGTTCGCAATAAGATGCGCACTCACTGTCTTCTTCACAGCCGGCAAAGGCACTGTTTTCAGTATACAAAAAATCAGGCATTAAAGAAAGCAAAAAAGAAATTATTAAAATTATAGAAATTTGTTTTTTCACCATAATAGTTTAGGGCAATAAAAAGTTGCCGGGTCAGTGCTTCCTAAAATTTCTTTTTCCAAATCTTCCCATTTTGGCATTATTACTTTTTCCATATAAGGCAGATATTCTTCCGGCACTCTCAATTGGTCAGCGCTAATCGGGTCAATTTGGCAAGTCCGCATTAAATCAGCCACCTCAGATATCCAAAGCAGGTCTCTTTGGAATTCATTGACTAATTTTAGATTGGTTGCCGCTTCTGATAGATTTGCCACAAATTCTTGCCATTCTTCCTCTTCTTCTATTTGCAAAATTTCCTTAAAAACTTGTTCAGTTATTGGTTTAGCGCAAAGCAAACTTAGATTGTCTGCGTTTTCTAATAAAATTTGAATAACTTCTTTTTTGCTTAATAATTTTTTCAGACGCGTATCTTCTCCAACTAAAAGAGCTCCCAAATAATCCTTACTTTCTGATATTTTTTTCAGGTTTTCATTATATCGTAAAACCCAAATCAACTTTTCCTTGTTTGGCGGGTCGCTCAAACTTGTGATTATTTCAGATAAATTTTCATCAGCCAGCAATAAATTCCAATAATCCTCTTCTTTAATTAGATATTCCATTACCTCTTTGATTTTCAAAACTTTTTTTAGTTTTTCTTGATTTATTGTTTCAAATGTTATTTCTGTTATATCGCCGATTATTATTCTTTTAATTAAATCTTTTGTTTCTTCATCAGATAAAAGAGCATCAAGATTTTCTGATTCTGGTAATTCATTAATTAAATTAAAAGGGCCTAATTTCAGATTGAGTTCTGCTTTTGCCTGCTTGATTTCTGCGATTAAATTTTCAACATCCGGGTCTTCGTAATGTTTGTTTATGTCGTCGGGATTACAACATTCATTATTCGGTTTAACGCAAATACATTCTTTACATTCGGTACAAGGACAGGTTTTAGAAAAAATACAGCAATCAGAAAATTTACATTCTGAATAACGGCTGTCAAGATGAGAATGTTCTACCCATCCTTGTTCTTTACAGCAGTCAAAAGGCCCGCAATTTTCCCAATATTCTTCTTCATCGTTCCAGCTGCAAGGAGTATTTTCGCAGCAATTTTCGCAGCAAAACTTGCAATCATAAAATTTATGCAAATCCTCTATTAATTCTTTTAAATTTTCCGCTTTAATTTTAATCGCTTGAGCCAATTTTTGAATACAATCTAATCGGTCGTTGTCAGATAAAAAAACAGTGGCATCACCAGACGGATCAAAATCATAACATTCAGCTGATTTATATGGCGGTGAATGTTTTTCGCCCCAGAGGTTTGTAATGTTTTCACCCACTTGAATTGCAAGATAAGTAGTTGGTTGAGGTTCTGGAACATCTGTTGTTGACGAACCTGTTGGCGCTTTTTCTAAAAAAGGACATCTCAAAACAACTAATTGAGGGTCCATTGTGCCCACAATTATATAACTGGAAATCAAAATAATTAGACCCAGCATTCCGGCCGAAATCTGTGACCGGGCGTCTTTTTTAACAGAAGCGGAGCCGCCGGAAGTTAAATAGCGAAATCCGCCATAAACAAAACTTCCAAAAGCAATTAAAGCGGCTATATATAAAGAAAGTTGAAAAACATACTTGATATAATCAGGCAGGGCTGTTTTGGTTGTGGTTGGAGTAAATCCTTCTATCTCCGGATAAGTAATTTCCAAAGGTTTTTCAGCTAATACAAAATTTGCTCCTATAAAAAATAAAAGGAGCAGGGCAAAGAAAAAAAATAGTTTATTTTTTTTATTTTTTAACATTTTACTCGGTTAACTCAAAGTAAGAACCTTTCGCTTCGCTCAAGAACCTTGATTACTCCGTAATTAAGAACCTTTCGCTTTGCTCAAGAACCTTGATTACTCCGTAATTAAGAACCTTTCGCTTTGCTCAAGAACCTTTTTTTTCGTTAATCTGTTAACTCAAAATAGACGGCTAATGTCCAGAAAGGCAAAGCTCC
>DAOWKS010000025.1 GCA_030643665.1 bacterium | reverse complement strand
CATTTATCAAATAGAATTGAAGAACCAAAAAAGTCAAAAGAAATATTTGAAAAGTTGGTTGAACGATTAAAAGAAAAAGGATTTGAGACATATAGAATTTCTTTTGGTACTCATAAACGACTTCTTTGGGAAATACCAGGACAAATTGGAGAAGCTAGTTATTTTGAATTTCCATATTCAGGAGAAAAACTTAAGATTTAGGAGGTTATTAGTTAAAATAATTTGGGGGCGTAGATCAATTGGTTAGATTGCTTCCTTGTCACGGAAGAGGTTGCCGGTTCAAGTCCGGTCGCTCCCGCAGAAGAGAAAAGCCGGATTAAAAATCCGGCTTTTTTTTGTTTTTTCTACGGGGTTTATCCACAGAAAAATAATTGCTTTTAGGTAAAAAATAAGTTATGATAAAGATACATATGGAGTTAAAAAAGCTTGAAATTACAGCCCGAAAAGATATAAAATCTGCCAAAAATTTAAAAGATTTAGACGATATTTTTAAGAAATATTTAGGTAAGAAGGGTGAACTTACCCTGATTTTACGTTCATTAAAAAATTTGCCGATAAAAGAAAGAAAAACTCAAGGTAAAATAGCCAATCAGATAAAAAAAGACCTGGAATTAATTATACAAGAGCAAAAACACAAGCTTCAAGCTTCAAGCTTCAAGATACAAGATACAGGTTTTGATATTACCGTTCCGGGAAAAAAACAGGATTTAGGACATCTGCATCCTTTAACTTTAGTCAGAAGAAAAGTTGAAGAAATTTTCCAGTCAATGGGATTTTCAGTAGTGGAGGGTCCTGAAGTTGAAAGCGAATGGTATAACTTTGACGCTTTAAACATTCCTAAAGAACATCCGGCCAGGGATTTATGGGATACTTTCTATTTAAAGCAAAAAAAATTATTATTGCGAACTCATACTTCGCCCGTCCAAATCAGATATATGGAGAAGAACCAGCCGCCGTTGCGGATAATTGTTCCCGGTAGAGTTTTTCGCCACGAGGCAACTGATGCCGGCCACGAAGTTAACTTTTATCATATAGAGGGTTTAATGATAGATAAAAAAGGAAAAGTAAGCGTTGCGAATTTTAAAGCGATTATTGGAGAATTTTTTAAAAGATTTTTTGAAAAAGAAATAAAAATTCGCCTTAGACCTTCTTATTTTCCTTTTACCGAACCAAGTTTTGAAATAGATATAAACTGTGTTAATTGCCTTGGTAAGGGCTGCAGCGTTTGCGCGCAAACCGGGTGGGTGGAAACATTGGGAGCCGGTATGGTCCATCCTAATGTGTTGAAAGCCGTCGGATTAAATCCAAAATTCTGGCAGGGTTTTGCTTTTGGTGTGGGAATGGACAGATTGGCAATAATGAAATATAAAATCCAGGACATCCGACTTTTTTATGGTGGCGACCTTAGATTTTTACAGCAATTTTAATATATTATGATATTTTCATACAATTGGCTGCAATCATATTTCAAAAAGAAACTACCAAAGCCGGAAAAACTGGCAGAGATTTTAACTATGCGCAGTTTTGAAATAGAAGAGGTAAAAAAAACAGGCAAGGATTGGCGGTTAGATATTGATATTTTGCCAAATCGGGCGCCGGATTGTTTTTCTCATATAGGTATTGCCCGGGAGATATCTGCGATTACTGGTTTAAACTATCAAGATTCAAGTTTAATATTGGGCGAGAACATTTCTCGCCCAAATGGAAAAACTAAAGATTTTGTTTCAATAGAGATTAAAGATAAAATTGCTTGTTCAAGATATACTGCCAGAGTAATTACTGACGTTAAGGTAGGCGAGTCGCCAAAATACATAAAAGAAAGATTAAAGGTTTGCGGATTACAGCTAATTAATAATGTTGTTGATGCGGCAAATTATGTGATGTTGGAAACAGGCCAACCGATGCACGCTTTTGATTTGGATAAAATTTCAGGCAAAAAAATTATTGTGAGAAAGGCGAAAAAAGGAGAGAAAATAATTACTTTGGATAATAATAAATATGATTTGGCTCAGGATATTTTAATTATTGCCGATGAGAAAAGTCCTTTGGCTATTGCCGGCATTAAAGGCGGGAAAAATGCCGAAATTGATAATAAGACAAAAACAATTGTTTTAGAAGCAGCTAATTTTGAAGCCAAAACAATCAGAAAAGCTCGGCAGAAATTAAAACTCCAGACCGATGCCTCGCTCCGTTTTGAACATTGCCTTGACATAAATTTAACCGAACAAGCGATAAACAGAGCTGCTTGTTTAATTCAAGAAATAGCCGGCGGAAAAATTACACAAGGATTGGTTGATTTCTATGTGAAAAAAGTTCTTCCCAAAACAATAAAATTAGATGTTGCTTATGTTGAGCAATTATTAGGAGTAAAAATTTCTAAAAAAGAAGTCATCAAAATCTTAAAATCATTAGGTTTGAATCCCGCTAAAAGCGGGATAAAATTAAAAATTCTAAATATAGAGATACCTACTTTTAGATTGGATTTATCTATACAGGAAGATTTAATTGAAGAAATAGGCAGAATTTACGGTTATGAGCGTATTAAACCTGTTTTCCCTTTGGCTGTTTTAATACCGCCAAAAAGAAACATAGATTGTTTTTGGCAAAAAAAAGTTAAAAACATTTTGAAAGAAACCGGGTTCACGGAAGTTTATAATTATTCGTTTGTAAATGAGAAAGATATAAGCGTATATCAGTCTAATAAACATAAAACAGCGGTTATTGAATTAGAAAACCCGTTAAGCGCTGAACAAAGATATTTAAGGCCTTGTTTAATCTCTAATTTATTAAAAAATATTCAGAAAAACCAAAAGCTTTTTAATGAGATTAAGATTTTTGAATTAGGGAAAGTTTTTAGATCAGGGATAAAAACAGGGGTAGAGGAAAAAAGAATGCTCACCGGAATTTTGACAGGGGATGATATGTTTTATCAAACAAAAGGAATTATTGATTCATTATTAAACAAATTAGGAATAAGCAATGTTTTGTATAATAATTGTAAGGAATTGATTCATTGTTCTCAAAAATGCGCTGAAATTAAAATTAATGGTAAGGGAATTGGAATTTTAGGAGAGATTTCCGCGGAAATTCTGGCTCAATTAGATATTGAAAAAAAAGTTTGCGTTTTTGCTATTGATTTTGAAAAATTACAAAAACATTGCTCGGAAGAAATAATGTATCAGCCAATTTCTCTTTATCCGTCTGCTGTTCGGGATTTGGCTGTTTTAGTGCCAAGAGAAATCAAAGTTGTAGATGTTTTGAATAAAATCAATATTGCTGGCAAAAAATTAGTGCGAGATGTTGCTCTTTTTGATATTTATGAAGGCGAGGAAATACAGGAAGGCAAAAAGAATTTTGCTTTTCATATAATTTATCAGGCAGAAAACAGAACTCTAACCAGTAAAGAGATAGATATAATTCAAGATAAAATCATTAAGACATTAGAAAAAGACCCGGAATGGGAAGTAAGAAAATAATTATGCCTAAAAAAGCTAAAAAAGATAAATCTACATACGAGGCTAAGGATATTTATGTTTTAGAAGGACTGGAACCGGTCAGGAAAAGGCCGGCAATGTATATTGGTTCTACCGGACCCGATGGCTTGCATCACTTAATTTGGGAAGTAATAGATAATGGCCTTGATGAATGCATGGCCGGTTTTGCCAATGAGATTAATTTAAAAATTCTTCCGGAAAACAGAATTGAGTGTTTGGATAATGGCCGGGGCATTCCGGTGGATATTCATCCTCAAACAAAAAAATCTGCCTTGGAAACAGTAATGACTACTTTACATGCCGGAGCCAAATTCGGAAGCAAAGCATATCAAGTGGCCGGCGGCCTTCATGGAGTAGGAGTTTCCGTTGTTTGCGCTTTATCTAAATATCTTAAAGCCGAAGTTTGCCGCGGGGGAATTAAATATGTTCAGGAATATTCTAAAGGCAAGGCAAAGAAAAAAGTCCAAAAAGACGGGAAATGCAAACAGACCGGAACCCGTGTTTGTTTTGAACCTGATTCCGAGATTTTCAAAGAAATTGAATTTAATTTAAAAAGAATTTTAAATCATCTCCGTCAGCAGGCATATTTAACAAAGGGAGTAAAAATAACTGTTTCAGACCAAAGGCAAAAGCCGGTAAAAAATTATGCTTTTTATTTTGAAGGCGGAATTGGTTCTTATATTAAATATTTAACCCGCGGAGTAACTCCTCGCCACTTGAACATTTTTTATGGTTTGGGTGAGCGCCAAGGAATTGTAGTTGAAGCCGCTTTTAGATATACCGAGGAATACGAATGTTATGAAGAGAGTTTTGCTAATAATATCTATACTGCCGAGGGTGGCAGCCACTTAACCGGTTTTAGGACCGCTTTAACCAGAACTCTTAATGATTTTGCCAGAAGAAACGGTTTTCTAAAAGAAACAGATGATAATTTAAACGGAGAAGATATTAGAGAAGGATTGACCGGTGTTGTCTCGGTAAAAATAAGAGAACCGCAATTTGAAGGCCAAACCAAGGCAAAATTAGGCAATCCTGAAGCAAAAACAGCGGTAGAACAAGTTGTTTCTGAAACCTTGGCTGATTTTTTGGAAAGAAATCCTCAGGATGGCAGAAACATTATTGAAAAATGTATTTTATCTCAAAAAGCCAGAAAAGCGGCTAAGGCGGCAAAAGAAACTGTTTTAAGAAAAGGGATTTTAGAGGGTTTGGCTTTGCCCGGCAAATTGGCTGATTGCAGTTCGCGCTTACCCGAAGAATCCGAGATTTATATTGTTGAAGGAGAGTCAGCCGGAGGTTCGAGCCGTCAAGCGCGCGACAGGCATTTTCAGGCAATTCTGCCTTTGCGGGGAAAAATTTTAAACATTGAACGGGCGCGTTTAGATAAAATTTTAGCTTCAAAAGAAATCAAATCCTTAATTATTGCTTTGGGAACGGCAATTGCCGAAGATTTTAATATTGACAAATTAAGATATCATCGTATTATTATAATGACTGATGCTGATTCTGACGGAAACCATATTAGAACTCTTCTTTTAACTCTTTTTTACCGCTATTTTAAGCCGATTATTGAAAAAGGGTATCTTTACATCGCTCAGCCGCCGCTTTACAAAATTCAAGCAGGAAAGCAAATTCAATGGGTTGGCACTGAAGACGAAAAAACAAAGGTCTTAAAAGCAATGAAAAAAACTATTGGAATTAATATTCAGCGCTACAAAGGTTTGGGAGAAATGAATAGCGAAGAATTATGGACAACAACTATGAATCCGGAAAACAGAATACTATTGCAGATTAATGTTGAAAATGCCAGAGAAGCGGATAAAATTTTTGACACTTTAATGGGCACGGAAGTTATGCCCCGCAAGAAGTTTATCCGGACCCACGCCAAAAAAGTTAAAAACTTAGACATTTAACATGAAAATTTTAAACAAAATCATTAGTTTTCTAAAAGAAGTGCAGTTGGAGATGAAAAAAGTTAATTGGCCCAGCAGGGAAGAGACCATTAGATATACTTTAATTGTTATTGGAATTTCAGTAGTGGTTGCTGCTTTTTTAGGAACTTTGGATTACATATTTACTACTTTGCTTAATAAATTCGTATTGTAACGGGCTTTGCCCGATATATCACACTTTGTGTGTTATAATTCTATGGCTAAACAACAAATTGCCGCAGAAAAGGCATGGTATGTTTTACACACTTATTCCGGTTATGAAGACGCGGTTGCTAAAGCCCTAAAACAAAGGGTGGAGAGTTTAGGTATGGAGGATAAAATTTTTAATGTCATTGTTCCAAAAGAAAAAAAGATTAAAATTAAAAGCGGGAAAAGAAAAACAGTGGAAGAAAAGATTTATCCGGGATATGTCTTGGTAGAGATGATAGTTACCGACGATTCCTGGTATATTGTCAGGAATACTCCAAATGTAACAGGTTTTATCGGAGCTGGTACCACGCCCGTGCCTGTTTCAAAAGAAGAAATTGAAAATTTAAAGAAAAGAATGGGGACAAAAGAACCCCAACACAAGATTGAGGCGGAAATTGGCGATTTGGTAAAAGTTGTTGATGGTCCATTTAAAGATTTTGACGGCAAGGTGGCAGAAATTGACGAAGAAAGAGGAAAAGTAAAGGTCTTAGTAAATATGTTTGGCCGGGATACGCCGGTTGAACTTGATTCTTTACAAATTAAGAAATTATGATGATGAAAAAAGTAAAAGCAATTGTTAAACTTCAAATTCCAGCCGGTAAAGCTACGCCGGCCCCGCCTGTGGGTCCGACATTGGCGCAGCATGGTTTGAATATTGCTGAGTTTTGTCAAAAATTTAATGATGCCAGTAAAGACCAAACCGGTTTTACGATTCCGGTTGAGATTACTATTTATGAGGACAGGACTTATGATTTTCAGTTGAAACAGCCGCCGGCCTCTGAACTTTTGAAAAAAGCGGCCGGAATTGAAAAGGGCTCGGGTACACCAAATAAAAGCAAAGTAGGTAAAATCAGCAAAAGCCAATTAAGAGAAATTGCCGGGAAAAAAATGCCCGACCTTAATGCCGCGGATATTGAAGGAGCAATGAAAATCATTAGCGGCACGGCAAAACAAATGGGAATAGAAATTGAGTAATAAATTTATGATTTTATCTGACAAGGATATAAAAAAATATATAGAAGAGAGAAAAATTAAAATTACTCCAATACCAAATTTTAAAGAGCAATTAGGTCCTTGTTCTTTAGATTTACGTTTAGGAAATGTTTTTAATGCCTTTAAACCCACTCAATATCCTTTTTTAGACCCAAAAAGAAAGATAAATTTTGAAGATATTATGGAAGAAATAGTAATCCAAAATAAAGCGCCTTTTATTTTACAACCAAAAGAATTTGTAATTGCGGTTACTAAAGAAAAAATTATTTTACCTAATAATATAATGGGCCGGCTTGACGGCAGGTCCTCTTTAGGAAGATTAGGATTGGTGATTCACTCAACCGCAGCCAGATTTGATCCTGGCTGGAACGGAAAAGCAGTAATGGAACTTGGAAATTTAGGAATTATGCCATTAGTTTTATATACCGGAATGCGAGTTTGCTCTATGACTTTTGAGACCCTTTCTTCTTCAGTAGAAGTTCCTTATACAAAACAAAAGGATCACAAATATGCCAATCAGAAAAGCGCTTCAGCAAGTAAATTAAATCAAGAACCAAAAGTATGAAGCCGTTTCTAACTAACAATTTAAAAATAAAATTTTTAGGAATTACTCCGCTTCTAAAAGATAAGGGCGGGGTTTTAAATTCTCAACAAATTGTGGCTCTTTCCGGCTTAGGAACATTTAAAGGAAGGTCTGTAAAAAAACTTTTTAAAGAAATCAAGACAAAGAATGAAAATTTAGAAGAAAAAATCAAAGAAATTCTGCAAAAATCTTCTTTAATAGGCCATGCCTCTATTGCTACCACGCCTGCTTTTTGCATAAGTTATGAAGGAAGTAAATTCTTGGATTCGGCTTTAACCGGTATTATTTTTTCTTCATCCTTGGTTTCTTCCGGCCGGCGAACCAAAACCGGCAAAAGAGATATTGTTTTTCCTAATAATATTTTTTTAAATAAAAAAGCAAAAAAGGTTTATCAAGAAACGTCTGAAAGAATTATTAATTTTTTTAATTTTCTCTTATCACAAGAAGTTAGAAAAGACGAAGCAAGTAAAATTTTACAGTATGGAATTTACGGTACCGGTATTATTCAATTGCCAATAGAATCTGTTGTTGGTTTAAAAAGAGAAAATAATACAGAAAAAGATTGGATGCCGGAAGAAATATCAATTTTACTTAAAAAAATAGAAAAAGAAACAAAAAAATTAGGAATAGATTGGCTTTACGCCACCAGACAAGCGGCTCCGAGAAATATTTATCCTTATCCGAACATTTTTAAAAATCCGAAAAAATTAAACATTGTCAGAGAACTGCGAAGAAAAATAAAATTATCTAATGGAATAAAACTGCTTTCAATGGATATTTTAACAACTCCTAACTTAAAGAAAAAATTAACTGATTTAAAACGGATTACTGAAAAAACATTTTGTTCCTTAAAACAAATTAAAAAAAATTGGTTTAAACTTATTGCTTTACGTCAGGAAATTTTCCGTGATTATAACGAAGCGATAAGATTTAAAGTTTTGTCTTCTATACCTTGGCGGATATGGGGAGAAAAAAAGAGACACCGAACTTGCCCGCAAATTATTGAATCAATATATTATTGTATTGACAGGGCAGTAGAGCAGTTTGCTAAATTTAAAAAGCAAATCAAATCAAAGCAAATCAATAAGAAAATTATTCAAGAAATTGAAAAGGTTTTTTCTATCCCTCCTTCAATTAAAAATAATCCAAAGCTTCTTACGGAATATCTTTTAACAGCCCTGAAATCTTTTGAGGGCTATCAAAAGCTGATTAGATTAAAAATTAAACCGAGAGAGGCAATTTTTTTAATTCCCAGAGCAGTGAAAATTGATATTTTACAGGAATATGATTTATATAATCTTTTAACCGGATATTATCCTCTTAGGTTATGTTCAACCGCTGAAGAAGAAATGAGAAGAAATACTTGGGAAGAAGTAGGACAGATCAAAAAGATATTAAGTAAAAAAGGACTGGGTTGGTTGAATAAATTTATTGGTCCCAAATGCGAGGCAATGGGCTTTTGTCCGGAAGTAAAAAGCTGTTTCCATATTAAAAAATTAGTTAAAAATTACAACGAGAAATTTCATCAAGAGATGAAAGATGACTTAAAGAAAAAATTTAGACATAATTTAAACAACTTAGGAAAATGAAAAGTTGAAAAGATTTTTGATTTATGTTAGAGTATAATTAAAGAAATGGCACTTTAGAAAATTATATAAGGAAAAAATGGAAAGAGGTGAAAAAAAATGGATAAATCCGAAAGATTGATAATGGTGGTAAGAAAAGATGCTTTGTTTGGCGAGGATTTTTTTGAGGGATTTAGGGACAGAGATGAAATAGATTACGAGACAAGAATATTGAAGAATTTTGAGTATATAAAGAGAAAGTTCGCTGAAAATGACCCGAATTACAAACAGCCGATTGCTTATTCAATGATTGTAAATCCTACTCTAAAACAAGTTTTTATATACCAAAGAGCTACCAGTGATGCAGCATATTATGAAAAAAGATTGCAAGGAAAATGGGCATGGGGTGTTGGTGGACACATTGAAAAGATTGATGTCAAAGATGGAAATCCAATTCATGCGAGTATGCTTCGAGAACTGCTGAAAGAAGAAGTTGAAATAATTGGTTCAGTGAAGCCGAGAGTGTTGGGTTATGTAAACAGTGAAAAAGACGAGGTTAGTAAAGTTCATTTCGCGATTCTCTATATTATTGAAACTAACGCAACAACTGTAAAGCCAAAAGATCCTGAGATTAAACACGGAATGTTAAGAACAATTGAAGAGATAGATGAAATTTGTTCCTCGCCTGATTATGTGGTGGAGGAGTGGTCAAGGATTTCCCTTGAACCCCTAAAATTGTATCTCTATGGCTGTTAATAAAAACAGCCCTTTTTTATAAGTAAATGTAGCGAAAAAGATATTTTTCTCTACCATATTTTGTAAAAATTTAGTATAATTTAATAATGAGAAAAATAGCAATTCCTAAAGGGTTGACATTAAGGAATCAAAAGCAATTTTTTTTGAAATTAGATTCTTTTATTAAAGAAGGAGTAGATAAAATTCATTTACTTTTAGATTTTGATAGAACTCTTACTAAGAGTCAAAATGACTTAGGAGAAAATGTTACTACTTG
>DAOWKS010000001.1 GCA_030643665.1 bacterium | reverse complement strand
GCCTGCGAGCACGAACAAGCATTTTTAAATTATTGGCCTAAAATTATTGTAATTACTAATATTGAAAAGGAACATTTAGATTATTATAAAAACCTGAATAATATTCTGAAAGCGTTTAAAAGATTTGTGGGACATTTACCGAAAAATGGAAAGTTAATTATAAATAAAGATGATAAAAACTTAACTAAAAGTTCAATGCTACATAGCGCTAGAGAACTGACAGAGTTTGGATTTAAAAAAAATCAGAAAGAAGTAGAAAAACTTAAAAAAATTCTGAAAGTTCCCGGTGAATATAATATCTATAATGCTTTGGCGGCTTTAACAATAGCAAGAACATTAAAAATTCCGGATAAAACCAGTTTTAAAGCGCTGGCAGAATATACCGGATGCTGGCGCCGCTTTGAAATAAAACAGTCAATAATCAATCGTCAACAGTTAACAGTAATTTCGGATTATGCTCATCATCCTACAGAAATTAAAGCTATTTTAAAAGCTGCCCGGGAAAAATTCCCGAAGAAAAAAATCTGGTGTGTTTTTCAACCTCATCAATATCAGCGCACCTTTTATCTATTTAATGATTTTGTAAAAGTTTTCAATGATGCCTTAGAAAAAAACTGGATAAATAAATTAATAATCACTGATGTTTATGATGTGGCTGGCAGAGAAAACAAAAAAATTAAAAAGAAGGTTAATTCTAAAAAATTAGTTAAAAAAATTAATAAGCAACAAACAATATATATTCCAACTATTAATCAAGCGGCTAATCACTTAAAGAAAAATTTAAAAGGCAGGGAAGTAATAACAATAATGGGAGCAGGAGACATATATACCCTTGACAAAAAATTAATAAAATAAGAGAATAGAATTATAGTTCAATTTTTCAAAGTCGAAAAATCTTTTATTTTTAATATTTCATTTTTACCATGACTATTTTTTGGATAATCGCCGGGGTAGTGGTAGTTGGATTAATAGCTTATTTTTTGTTATCCGGAAAAAAGAAAGGTCCATCAGGACCTGAAGTTTCTCCTCCACCATCTTCGCCTTCTCCACCGCCACCAGAAACTCCGGGAATGTAATTTAATCAAGTAAAAGAGCAGGTTAATTTGAATGCCTGCTCTTTTTTTGTTTTTTTGTGATATTTTATGATACAATGAATTTACACTATGGAAAAAACTAATTTCCGATGTTTACATTGCCATAAGCTGGTCTCTTTAAAAGCTTCGGGAACAAAACACAGAAATCACTGCCCTTATTGTCTGTGGTCAAAACATATCAATACTTGCAACGGATTAATGAAACCCATAGGGCTTACTTTTAAAAAAGAGGGAATTGACAGATATACAAAAAAACCGAAACAAGGAGAATTAATGCTCATTCATCAATGCCTTCAATGCGGAAAATTATCTATCAACCGAATTGCCGGCGACGATAATTCATACAGTCTGCTTAAAATATTTGAACACTCTATCAATATGCCAACAAACCTTAGAAAAAAACTATTAAAACAAGGCATAGAAGCGCTTACAAAAAAGGATAAACAAGAAATAAAAAAACAAGTTGGAATTAAAAATTTATGAAAAAATATTATCCTAAAAATTTAGAGAGGAAATGGCAGAAATTTTGGGAGAAAGAAAAAATATACAAATTCAATTCCAAAAAAAAAGGAGAAATTTTTTCAATTGACACGCCTCCGCCAACTATGAGCGGAAAAATGCATATAGGCCATGCCTTTTCTTATACTCATTTAGATATAATAACCAGGTATCAAAGAATGAAAGGCAAAAATCTCTTTTATCCTTTTGGAACTGATGATAACGGACTACCCACTGAAAGATTGGTAGAAAAAGAAAATAAGGTAAAAATTTTTGATATGGAAAGGCAAGATTTTATTAAATTATGCAGAAAAACTATTAAAAAATTAAGGCCGGGTCTTGTTCAAGAATGGAAAGATATCGGTATATCAAGTGATTTTGATTTAAATTACTCCACTATTAGTAAAGAAGTCCAAAAATTAAGCCAAAAATTTTTTATTGAACTTTATAAAAAGAAAAGGGTATATCGCAAAGAAGCGCCCTGTCTTTGGTGTCCTCAATGCCAAACCGCCATTGCCCAAGCTGATTTGGAAGATAAAGAAAGAAAGTCGTTTTTAAATTACATAAAAGTTAATATTATTGGAACAGATAAATATATTATTTTTGCTACAACCAGACCCGAACTTTTGCCTGCTTGTGTCGGAATAAGCGTCCATCCTAATGATAAAAGATATAAAAAATATATAGGAATGAAAGTAAAAATGCCGCTCACAAAAGCTGAAATACAGATTATTCCGGATAAAAAAACAGATATGAATTATGGAACAGGTGTTGTTTATTACTGCACTTATGGAGGAATAGAATGTGTTGAATGGATGAAAAGACATCCTAATATTAAGCCAATTAATATAATGAATTCTGATGGAAAATATAATAAAAAAGCGGGTAAATACGCCGGATTAAAAACATCAGAGGCAAGAAAAAAAATAATTGAAGATTTAGAAATTATTGGAGCATTAGAAAAACAAGAATCCATAACCCATATTGTCAATACGCATGAACGATGTGGAACAGATATTGAATTTATTTCAACAAAACAATGGTTTATCAAATATTTAGACCTTAAAAAAGATTTTCTTAAATTTGGCAGGCAAATAAAATGGTTTCCCGAATATATGCGAAAACGTTATGAAAATTGGGTCAAAGGTCTGGGCTGGGATTGGTGTATCTCCCGTCAAAGATATTTTGGAATTCCTTTCCCTATTTGGTATTGTCAAAAATGCAATAAAATAAAGTTTGCCAAGGTTTCAGAACTGCCAGTAGACCCTTTACATTACCAGCCAAAAACAAAATGCTCCTGCGGCAATAGCAAATTTATTCCTGAAAAAGACGTTTTTGACACCTGGACAACTAGTTCTTTAACTCCCCAAATAGCAATTAACTTGGTTAAAGACAAAAAAACAAGAAAGAAATTATTTCCTATGTCTCTCCGTCCTCAAGCCCATGACATTATTAACTTTTGGCTTTTTTATACGATTGCCCGCTCAAAACTGCATTTTAATAAAATTCCTTTTAAAACAATAATGGTTTCTGGTTTTGTTTTAGACCCAAAAGGAGAAAAAATGTCAAAAAACAAAGGAAATGTAATATCTCCCCAAGAAACTATTGAAAAATACGGAGCTGATGTTTTAAGGCACTGGGCAGCCAAAGCAGGTCTGGGTGAAGACCTGCGCTGGAGCGAAGAAGAAATCAAAGGCAGTAAAAGAATTATTACCAAGCTTTGGAATGCTTTCAGATTTTGTTCTATCCACTTGAAAGATTTTTCCAAAAAAGAGAAATTAAATCTTAAAGAATTGGAAGGAGAAGACAAGTGGCTTTTACATCTCCTTCAAATAACAATAAAAAATTATGATAATTATTTTAAAAATTATGAATTTAAAAAAGCAAGACAAGTTATTGACGATTTTTTTTGGAAAAAGTTCTGCGATAATTATTTAGAAATTGTAAAACCCCGGCTTTATTTTGAGCAAAGCGAAAAAAAAGGTTCTTGTCAAAGACAAGGTTCTTACAATGAAAATTCTTCAAAAAAAGTAAAATTTTGTCTTTACACGGTTCTACTTTCCATATTAAAACTCTATGCTCCTTTTGCGCCTTTTATTACCGAAGAACTTTTTCAGGATTATTTCAAAAATCAAGAAAAAGAAAAAAGTATTCATCAATCTTTAATTCCCAAAATTAATTCGCGGCTGTTAAATCCTAAAATAAAAAAAGAAATTGACGATGTAATGGATATTATTTCTTTAATCAGAAAATATAAAAGCGAGAAAGGATGGTCTTTGAAAAAAGAAATCAGCGAATTCTCAATCCGAACCAAAAACAAAAAAATCAAAAAATATTCTAAACTTTTGAAAACAGTAATGAATATCAAATCAATTAAAATTTACCCTGTTAAATAAAATCTTTGATTTTAATTTGCAGAGCAAATTATTTAACAGGGTAAAAATATTGACATGAACAAAAGAATACTTAACAAAGAAACAATTAAAGAAATTGAAAAAAAAGTAAAAGTTTGCGGATGGGTTCAGGCAATCAGGTCTCACGGCAAAATTCTTTTTATTGATTTAAGAGATGCTTCAGGAATAGTTCAATTAGTATTTGGACCAAAATTTGAAAAAGATAAATTATTACAAAGCATAAGGCCGGAGTGGGTGATTGAAGTACAAGGAAAAGTTGCTAAAAGGCCAAAAGGTATGCTCAATCCTAAACATATTACCGGAAGCATAGAAATTCAAGTACTGGAATTAAAAATTTTATCCAAAGCAAAAACCCTGCCTTTTTCTATTGAAACAAATGGCTATGAAATAACAGAAGAAAAACGGCTGAAATATCGTTATTTGGATTTAAGAAGACCGCGGCTGAAAAAAAATCTGGAAATCCGGCAAAAAACAATTCAATTTATGAGAGATTATTTAATAAAACAAGAATTTATTGAAATTGAAACGCCAATTTTAACCAAATCAACACCGGAAGGGTCCAGGGATTTTATAGTCCCATCAAGAAATCAACCTGGAAAATTTTATGCTTTACCTCAAAGTCCGCAGCAGTATAAACAGCTTTTAATGGTAGCAGGGATTGAAAAATATTTTCAAATAGCCAGAGCGATAAGAGACGAAGATCTTCGCGGTAATAGACAAGCAGAACATACCCAGCTGGACATCGAAATGGCTTTTATTTCTCAAAAAGAGATTTTGGAACTTATAGAAAAACTTTATACGGATTTAGTAAGAAAGCTCTTTCCAGAAAAAAGAATTACTAAAATTCCTTTTATTAGAATGACCTATAAGAAAGCAATGGAAAAATATAAAACCGACAAGCCGGATCTCCGCAGAAATAAAAAAGACCCAAATGAATTAGCATTCGCGTTTATTACTGATTTTCCTATGTTTAAATGGCATGAAAAAGATAAAAAATGGGGAGCCGAACATCATCCCTTTGTAATGCCACAAACAAAGGATATTAAAATAATTAAAAAAGAGCCAGAAAATATTTTAGCTTTTCAGGACGATTTTGTGTTAAATGGACAAGAGATTGGCGGTGGCAGCATAAGAAATACAAATTTAGAACTTTTGACCGCCGTGTTTGAAATTTTAGGCCATAAAAAAGAAGCAATTAAAAGAAATTTTAAAAATTATTTTGAAGCGTTTAGTTATGGCGTGCCGCCTCACGGAGGTATTGCGCCGGGAATTGACAGATTTTTGGCTGTGGCTTTGGATGAATCAAATATCCGGGAAGTTATTGCTTTTCCTAAAACAGGTGATAATCGCGATTTGATGATGGATATCCCGTCTGAAGTAAGCGAACAACAACTAAAAGAATTACATATCAAAATTGTTAAACCAAAAAAGAGAAATGATTAATGGGTTTAAAATTTTTTTAATTTCTTTTTGTCTTAGTTTGCCTTTTTGGTGGGGAATAAATATTTTCCAAGAAAACACAGAAAAATTTTTCTATGCCAAAATCTCTCAACCATTTCAACAGATTTACAAAATAAAAATTCCTTTAGAACCCATAAAGCCGAATTTAGATATTCAAGTAAAATCAGCAATTTCAGTTCTAATAAATTCTCAAAATAAACAGAAAATTCTTTTTAGAAAAAATATTGATGAAATTTTGCCCATTGCTTCTTTAACTAAATTAATGACAGCTTTAGTTTCTTTTAAAATTTATAAGCTTAAGCAACTATCAACTGTAAGTGAAGAATCTGTAAATCAAGAAGGAAATAGTGGAAAATTAAATGTCGGAGAAAAACTCTCGGTTGAGGATTTTTTAAATATTATGCTTATTGAATCGAGTAATGATGCAGCCTGGGTCCTTTCTGAAGGAATTGGAACAAAAGCATTTGTGGATTTAATGAATATTAAAGCTAAAAAATTAGGGCTTGAAGATACTCATTTTGCCAATCCGCATGGTTTGGACTCTTCAGAAAATTATTCTACTGCGGCAGATTTAGCAAAACTTGCTTATTATATAGCTAAAAATCAATCCCGGATTTTTGAAATCACTACAAATTTTAATTATGAAGTTTTAAATTCCGATAATTCAATTCACCATTTAGCTATAAATGGAAACATTCTTTTAAATCAAACTTTAAAAATTATAGGAGGAAAAACCGGCTGGACTGATACAGCCGGAGGTTGTATGCTTTTAGTCGTAAACGATGACAGAGAAAATACTTTTATCAATATAATTTTAGGCGCAAAATCCCAAGAAGCCCGTTTTGAAGAGATGCAAAAATTAATTAACTGGCTCAACCTATAGCGGGCTTTGCCAGATATATTGCTTCGCATTATGACTCTTCTCACTTTTAATGTAATTAAAATTTTAGTTCTGGCTGTATTTTCAGCCGGAACAGCAATGATTTTAGCCCCGATTTTAATAAAGTTTTTGAATAAATTTAAATTTTGGAAAAAAGAGGCCAGAACTAAAACCATTACAGGAGAACAAGCCGAAGTTTTTTATTCCTTGCATAAAGAAAGGGAAACAACCGTACCGCGGGCCGGCGGAGTAGTAATTTGGTTTTCAGTTTTTTTAATTATATTTTTATTTTTTATCCTTTCTATTTTTTTTGATACCTGGTGGTTGGAAAAACTAAATTTTTTATCGCGTGGCCAAACCTGGCTGCCTCTTTTTACTTTAATGATAGGAGCTTTTATTGGATTAATAGATGACGCTTTGACAGTTCATCAAAAAGGCGCATATGTCGGCGGAGGAATGAGTTTTAAAAAAAGATTAACAATTGTTGCTGTAATCGGTCTTATTGGCGGTTTATGGTTTTTTTATCAATTAGGTTGGAACACAATTCATATTCCTTTAATAGGCGCTTTTCCTCAAGGCATTGATTTTACAATCGGAATTTGGATTATTCCATTATTTATATTGGTAATGATTGCTTGCTGGTCAGGCGGAGCAATTGACGGTTTAGACGGATTGTCAGGCGGAGTTTTTGCTTCCATATTCGGCGCTTTTGCCATTATTGCTTTTTCCCAGGGAAAAGCCGACCTAGCCGCTTTTTGCGCCGTGATTGTCGGCGCTCTTTTTGCTTTTTTATGGTTTAATATCCCGCCGGCAAAATTTTATATGGGAGAAACAGGAATTTTAGGTCTAACTTCAACTATGGCTGTAGTGGCTTTTTTAACTGATTCAGTAATGGTCTTGCCAATTATTGCCGGGTTAATAGTAATTGTAGTTGGCTCAATAATTTTACAGTTATTATCTAAAAAATTCCGCCATAAAAAAATCTGGCTTTGTACTCCAATTCATCATCATTTTGAAGCTCGCGGCTGGCCGGTTTGCCAGGTAACAATGCGATTTTGGCTGATAAGCATTATTTTCGCCATTTTGGGCGTGTCCATCCGCCTTTTGAGTTAATTATTGACCAACACTAAAAAATGTGATAAACTGAGGAAGATAAAGGGACATTTATCCCTTCTTTTTTTGATTTTTTAGTGATTTTAAGCAATAATATGAGTATGAACAAAGTTAATGTTTTACGAAAAAAATATCCGAGATTTATTTATGAGAAGTATTATTACAAAATCTTTAAAAATGATTTAAAGATTTTATTTGATTTCAAAATTGATTCAAACTACGAGAAATGTTCTCGTAGTATTTGTTTCAAACCGGAAATAACAATTAAAAATATTGATAAAAAACAGTTGTCAGTAATAGGGGATAAGGTATTGGATAATTTTGTCTTTCATTTGGGTTTAATGGAAATTCCCAGTTATTGGAAAGCCACTTGTTCGCCAGAAATTGAAATCAAAGCCGGTTATTTAGATAAAAACCAGATTAAATGGTGGAAAGACCTGATTATAAACGGAATGGGACAGTTTTTTTACGAAAATCAAATCAATTTTACTAAAACAAATTTTCTAAAAATTATTTCCGTAACAAAGAATATAACGAAGAACAGTTCTCCGTTAATTTTAGTAAAAAACAGATTTTTAATTCCGATGGGCGAAGGCAAGGACTCAATCGTGACTTTAGAATCGCTAAAACAGAAATTTGGGCTGAAAAACCTAAATTGTTTTATTGTTAATCCTACAAAAGAGCATTTCAAGATTCTAAAAGTTGCCGGAATTAAGAATCCCGTAATCGTAGAAAGAAAAATAGATTTAACTTTGTTTAAACTTAATCAAAAGGGTTTTTTAAACGGCCATACCCCGATTACTGCTGTGATTTCTAATTTAGCAGTTTTCACGGCTGTTTTATTTGGTTATAGAAATGTAGTTATGTCTTGTGAAAGAAGCGCTGATGAAGGGAATATAAAATATCTTGGCAGAATAATAAATCATCAATGGTCAAAAACATCTGAATTTGAAAAGAAATTCAGGGAATATACAAAAAAATATCTCGCAAAAGATATTGACTATTTCAGTTTTTTAAAGCCATTATATGAAATCCAGATTGCCAAGATTTTTTCTCAATTTCCTCAATATTTCCCGGTATTTTTAAGCTGTAATGAGGCAAGAAAAACAAAATCCCGGACCAAAAAACCAACTGGTAAATGGTGCGGCAAATGCTCAAAATGTTTGTTTATCTGGACAATTCTTTATCCTTTTGTTGAAGAAAAAAAATTAATAAAAATCTTTGGTAAAAATCTTTTTGAAAAAAAGGAATTACTACCAATAATGAAAGAATTGATAGGGGAGAGTAAATACAAACCATTTGAATGTGTTGGCACCAAGAAAGAATGTTTAACTGCTTTTTACCTTGCCCTCCGTAGCTTTACGCGAAAGAGGATTGACAAAAACTTACCATTTCTTTTGGAATATTTTAAAAACAGAATTTTGCCAAAATATGCTGATATAAAAAAAATCCAAAAGAATATTAAATTCTTGGAACAAACAAAACAATCTGTCAAAAGAGATTGACAGTGTTTTACAAAAAGCATACTATAGATAAAATAGATCATTTTATGTAAATAATGAAAGAAAAAAGAAAAAGGAGGTGATAAAAATGGTAGTAGATATACCACTGATATGGACGTATATTACTATTCTCATTGGGATAGTAAGTGGAGTTCTTATAGCGATTGCCATGGCAAGGAGTCCAATGTATATAGATTGGTATGATACAAAAGGAGAATATCATTTAAGGAAAATAAGTTGTTGGGAGCAAATACAGTGACTTAGAGGAAAAATCGATTTTGAGAGAGAAAAAAGAGTAAGTTGAAAAAACCTTTTTAAAATGGGAACTATTATAGTTTCCGTATTTTTTTTTGATTTTTTGAGATTTTTGGGTTATGATAAGAAAAATGAGATTAGAAACATTAAAAAACAAAAAAAATCTTGTTTTGGGCTTAGGTAAAGAGGGGATAGATACTTACAAATTTTTCAGGAAGATTTTTTCAAATAAGGTTTTGGGACTATGTGATAAAGATCCTAAGAAAATTATTAAAGGCAAGAAAATTAAACTTTATTTAGGTAAAGATTATCTTAAAACAATAAAAAAATATGATATTATAATAAAGTCGCCGGGAATTCCTATTCATTTGCCGGAAATTGAAAGGGCGTTTAAACAAGGAAAAATTACATCTCAGACAGAAATCTTTTTAGAAAATTGTCCGGGGACAATTGTGGGCATTACCGGAACCAAAGGAAAAAGCACTACTGCTTCTTTGATTTATCAAATACTAAAACAAGCTGGCTTAAGGGCTCATTTAATAGGCAATATTGGAAAACCAGTTTTATCTCTTTTACTTAAAATCAAACCTAATGATATTTATGTTTATGAATTGTCCTGCCACCAATTATATAATCTCAAAAAAAGCCCTCATATTGCCGTTCTTTTAAATATCTATCCAGAACATCTTGATTATTACAAAACTTTTAAAGAATACATCTCGGCTAAAACAAATATTAGCCGTTGGCAAACTAAAAATGACTATCTAATTTTTAATTCCCAGGATAAAATTGTCAGTAAAATTGCTAAAAAATCCAAAGCAAAAAAAAATCCCATAAAAGGAAAGTTTAATCTTTTAAATATCGCGGCCGCAAAAGAGGTGGGTAAAATATTTAAGATTTCTTCAAAAAATATTACTCAAGCAATTAAAAATTTCAAACCTTTGCCTCATC
>DAOWKS010000017.1 GCA_030643665.1 bacterium | reverse complement strand
CTTGAATGTGATGGAATTTTTTCAACAAAATCGTTGGATGGATAAGGTAATGTTTGATAATAATCTTTTATTTCCATCCAATCTTCAATTCCATGTTCTTTTAAAAATTCAATACAATCAGGATTTCTATCAATGTCTAATTTTTCTTTTCCAGTTTTGGCTCTGTGTTTCTCCATCCTTAATTCCCTAAATCGTCTTTTAACTTCTATTTCTGAAATATGACTCTTAAATCTTTCTTGAGGAAAAATTTCTTTTTCCATTTTTATTCTCTCCTGACGGGAAAACATTTTGCCACCAGATCCAGGAATAAATGGAGAAGCCTTTCTTAAGAGCTTTCTAAATTCAGGGCGAGAATATTCTTTTTTTACTCCAAAAAGTCTTTTTGAAGTAGAGAGTGGAGATTTTAAGGGTTTCTGTTGAATCCTGCCTTTTAAAATCTCTTGTTTTTTTTCAAAAATTGACATATTAAAACAATCCGCAGAGTTTAACAATAAATAAAATATAAACTAAGAGATACATCATCCCCTCCCAGATATGAATTCTTCTGGAAATTCCTGAAATTATAAAAAGCAAAGTAGCAATAATTAAAAAAGGAAGACCAACAGTAAAAGTTAAATCATCTACCACTAACGGTTTAATTAAAGCGGGAATTCCAACCACGATTAACATAAGGAAAACATTAGAGCCAAAAATATTTCCCAAGGCAATTTCATATTTTTTCTTTGCGGCGGCAACAACTGAAACTACAAGGTCAGGCAAAGAAGTGCCTACGGCTACGGCGGTAATGGCGATTAAAGAAGTGCTTATCTTAAAAAAATCAGATAACTTTAGAACCGATTCAATATTATAATGAGCGCCAACAACCAAACCAGTCATTCCTAAAATCAAGAAGAAAAAGACCTTAAAATTTAATTTTGCCGGTTTTACTCGTTCAAGTTTGATTTTTGCCTCTTTTTCTCTTCTCTCTACTCTTGAAGGCAATACCTCCACTGCCTCCGGCGTTTCTTGTTCATCTCTTTTTTGAAAAACCGCATACAAAAGATAAACTAAAAAAGCTAAAAGAAGTAAAACTCCTTCGCCAAAAACAATCTGTCTGTCCCACATAATAAAAATAAAAAGAACAGTAATCGTAGCCAGAAGAGGCGCGTCTAAATCAATTAAACTTCTTTTAACGATAAGGGTTCGGGCAACTATTGCTGACAATCCAATAACCAGAAGAATATTAGCCACTCCGGAACCAAGAGCAATAGCAGTAACCATCTCAGTTGCTCCTTTCAAAACAGCGAATATAGAAACAGCGGCTTCTGGAAAAGAAGTGCCAATAGCCACAATAGTCACCCCAATTACAAAAGGAGACATTTTAAAAGCCAAGCCGATTTTTTCCGCGCTTTCAACAAACCAATCAGCTGATTTGACCAAAAGGGCCAGAGATAAAATGAAAATAATTATCCAAAAGATTAACATAATTTAATTTTAACAGGTTAAATGAAAAAGACCAATTACTCTAAATTTTAATTCTTTAACAATTTTTTAAAAAATCAACAGCGTTTTTAAAAATTTTAATACCTTCATCTTTTTTAACTTTTTCTCTTGTCCACCTGGGATGGTTTTGAGGAAATAAAAACCCTTCAGGATGAGGCATCATTCCAAATATTCTCCCTGTCTTATCGCAAATTCCGGCGATATTATTTTCTGAACCATTCGGGTTAAATGGATAACTGCTACTGAAATTCCCTTCTTTATTGCTATACTGTAAAACTATTTGTTCACTTTTTTTTAATTTTTCTCTGATTGCCTTGTTTTTTGAAATAAACTTGCCTTCACCGTGTCTTATTGGCAAATAAATCTTTTTAAGGCCCTTTGTCCAGATACATTTTGATTCTTGATTAATTTTAAGATAAACCCATCTGTCTTCAAATCTTCCAAGATTATTGAAAGTTAAAGTTACTTCCTCTTCTCCATAATTTTTTCCAAAATTAGGAAGAATGCCAAGTTTTACCATTATTTGAAATCCATTACAAATCCCGATAATTAATTTTCCTTCATTGATAAAATTATCTAATTCCTTTTGAAGATTGTATTTAAATTTATTTGCTAAAACCTTGCCGGCAGATATATCGTCTCCAAAAGAAAACCCTCCGGGCAGAGCAAGAATTTGATAATCTTTAAGTTTTTTTTCTTTGTTTATAAGTTCGTTAATATGAACTTTTTCAGGAGCTGCTCCGGCTAATTTAAAGCCATATTGTGTTTCATTATCACAGTTTATGCCATAGCCGTATAAGATTAAAGTTTTAGGTTTCATTTTAAAAATTCTTAAAAGTTGACTGCCAGGCCTCTTTTAATTTATATATATTTTCCTGAATAATTATTTTTTTATTAACTCCCTTTATTCTCAAAATCTCATTATTTTCTACATATCCAATTTTTGAGAAAATGTTTCCTTTGAGCATCTTTTCAAATCTTTCTTTATTTTCAGGCGACACTGTAACCGCAAATCTACTTGCTGATTCTGAATATAAAATTTTATCATTGTCTCTTAGGTTTTCAGTTGGCACTTTCTTAAGTTCAATTTCTAATCCATATCCGCCGGCAAAAGATATTTGAGCCAAAGCCACCGCTATTCCGCCTTTATAACACCCGTGAGCTGAAGAAACTAAACCTTCATCAATAGCTTTACTCAAAGCATTATAAAGTTTGATTGCTTTTTTAGAATTAACCTTTGGTACATTTAGTCCAATTTTTTCTTTTATTTCATAATATTCTGAACCGCCAAGTTCATCGCGCGTAATGCCTAAAACATAAACTAAATCTCCGGGATTTTTAACATCCATTGTTATACATTTTCTGCTCTCGTTAATTTTTCCTACTGCTGAAAATTGAATAGTTGGCAAAGTTGATACTCTATGTTCTTGCCCATGTACATCCTTAACAGTTCCATCCATTGACATAGAATCTTTCCCGGAAACACAAGGCGTTTTAAATGCTAACGTATAATCATAAAGCGCTTGATTAGCTCTGATAAGTTGAGCAAGTTTGTATTTCGCGTCAGGATTCTGCTCTGATAATAATGGACTTGGCCAGCAAAAATTATCATTAAGCGCTATCTCTCTTAAACTTCCACCAACCGCAATAATTCTTCTTATTGCTTCATCTATGGCTGATGAAGCCATATGATAGGTATCTATCTGGCTATATTTTGGATTAATGCCGGCGGCAATGGCAATAGCTTTTTGTGAATCAAAAACAGGTTTTATCACCACTGCGTCGCTGTAAACATCGCTATCCTTGCCTACTAAATGTTTAATTACGCTTGTTCCTTGAACCTCATGGTCAAATTGTCTGGTAATATATTCTTTTGAACAGATATTTGGACGAGATAACATTTTCCTCAAAAATGAAGTATGATTTTGTATTTTTTTAAGTTTTGGCTCGGAAAGCCCCCGATTTTCCGGCTTTATCCATTCTGCTTCAATATCCATTTGTGGCACACCCTGATGAGCAAAATCCATATCCATATAGGTTACGGTTTTTTTTCGCCGCCGAAAGAACTTGCCCGAAGGGACACCCCGCTTTTGGCGGGGTGGTTCATTTTGATAAATACAATAAAATTTGCCTGAATTTGTAAATTTACCAATAACAGTTGTTTCAACATCATGTTTTTTAGCAAGTTTTAAAACCTTGTTTATGTTTTTTGGAGATATTGCTAAAGTCATTCTTTCTTGAGATTCTGAAACGAAAATCTGCCAAGGATCAAGCCCAGTATATTTTAACGGAACTTTATCAAGCTCAAGCTCAAAACCATTGCTAAACTCTGCCATTTCTCCAACCGACGAGGAAAGTCCTCCGGCGCCATTGTCAGTAATACCTTTATAAAGCCCTGAATCCCTCGCTTCAAGTAGAAAATCATGCATTTTCTTTTGAGTAAAAGGATCTCCTATCTGAACATGGGAAGCCGATATCCACTCGCCCGCCTCCATTGAAGATTCTGTCGCTCCATGAATTCCGTCTATGCCTACCCTGCCTCCGCACATCACAATTAAATCTTCGGGATTAACTTCTTTTTTATAACCGGGTTCGCCACTTACCTTGAAAGGAATTAAACCGGCGGCCAAAACATAAATTGCCGGTTTTCCTATATAGCCATCATCAAAAAAAGTAATCCCATAAACCGTTGGAACTCCGGACTTATTCCCGCCATCTTCTACTCCTTTACGGACTCCTTCCAGAAGTCGCTTGGGATGTAATTTTGGTCTAAGTTCTCCGTTATAAAAAGGCGAGCCTGTACAAAAACCATAGGTACCGTAAATTAATTTGCAGCCCCGGCCGGTTCCCATTGGGTCCCGATAAACGCCAACAATTCCTGTAATTGCTCCACCATAAGGTTCTTCGTTTGACGGACTATTGTGTGTCTCGCATTTTATTGCCAGAAGCCAATCTTTATTAAAACGAATTACCCCGGCGTTATCCCATAAAGTTGAAACAACCCAATTTAATTTCTTTTGTAATTGCTTGGTGGAACTTTTTATATAGGTATTAAATAAACTATTAATTTTTATTTGCTTGCCTTTTTCATTTTTGTAATTTATTTTTGCGTTGAATATTTTATGTTTGCAGTGTTCAGACCAGGTCTGAGCAAGAACTTCAAGTTCGGCATCGGTTGGTTTTTTATCTAAGCCGAATTTCTGACGCTCTTTTATTATTTTTGGATTTGAGAAGTAATTCCTTATTTTCCGCATTTCTTTCAGATTTAACGCTAATTTTCGCTCTTCGCTTATTCTCAATAATTCCTTGTCAGAAACATTAAGGTTAATTTCTTTTATTACAGGTTTATGGGGGATTTCAACTTTTGGAATTGGCAGATAAATATTCTTTTTTTCCAGAGATTTTTTATCAAGAATCAGCCATCTTTGAATTAATTCATTTGCCAAAATATCTTGAGTAATTTTTTCTATATCTTTCTTTTGAAGGTTTCCGGAAATAAGATATTTTTTAGAAGTATAAACTTTTCCATTTAGTATTTTTTCCAAGATATCTTCTATCGCTCCTTTGGCAGTTTTGGCAACATTATCTGTGACACCCGGTTTAAAACCAATTTCAACCAACCAATCAAAATCCCCCGCTAATACACTAGCGGGGAAATCTATGCTAAATTCTTGAATTATTGGATTAGCAAATAAATTTTCTCCCAGTAAATCTATTTGTTTTTTTGATAAATCAGCATCAATTGTATAAACATCAATGATCCTCAAATTTTTTACTAAAATACTTATGTCTTCTTTGATTCTCTTTTTTATATTTTCACCTTTAGCATCCCTAATTCCTTTTTTAAAATAAACCTCAATTCGATAAAGCATATAATTTAAAAATCATTAATGTTTGTCTTATGCGCTTCTTGGATATCATACATCTCTTTTGCTACCTGCTTAAGTGAACGAATTTTAAGGCCTAATTTTTCACCAAGTTCTTCTCCTGTTCTAATTTCCGCGTCAGCCAGATACATTTCGGTCATCAATTTATTAATTCTCTCTGGTAGTTTGGGCGGTTCGCTGCAAAAAGTTTTCCAATCCTTAATGCCTTCTTTGGCTGCTCTATTTTTAGCCGCATCCACAATTTTTTTCCAGCCATTAGTAATAAACCAATTTCTCAAAAACTGTTTACTAACATCAACATATTTATTCTTCCCCACTTTTATCATAAACCGGTCTTCATCTAAGGTGCCTATAACATCAACTATCATAAAGCCGCCGTTAATATCCTTGGCAACTTCTATTTTGCCATCATAGTGTATTAATCCTTTTTTTTGACAATGGTTCGTGATTATCTCATTAACTTTTAAGGCCAGTTTTTCTAATCTATCCATTTCTTCTGAATTCAGACCGGCTAAAATCCTTGCCTCTTCTCTTCCTATTATTCTGTCTTCAGCTTCCAGTTTGGTTGAATAACTAATTTTTACTGGAAGTAGTTTTTTATTCGGCTCTGGCATCTCTTGATAACCAAGTTCCTGATAAGTTCTTTTTCCTTCCTTTATTTTTTTTAGATCAGAACTTTCCGGGTGAGTATAAATTCTAAAAATTATTTCAATCGGCAGCAAGTAGTTCTTTGAATTTAAGGGAACATTTTTGTAAGCTTCGGGAATATTTACCAAAGAAATATTCATTTTGGTTGAATCTCTCATTTCTTGATAATGGGTTTTAATTTCTGATTTATTTAACAACTCAAAATATTTTTTTGCCACCGTAGCCATAGCTATCCCTTTTCCCTTTATTGG
>DAOWKS010000054.1 GCA_030643665.1 bacterium | reverse complement strand
TTTTCCGCTTTGGGAATTGACAAGCGAGGTTATTCTGAAAAAACTATTCAGACATTTGTCGGCTGGGTTGGCGGCTTTAATCCTGATTTTTTAATTTTAGTAAAACTTGACAATCCAAAGACAAAAACTGCCGAGTATTCCGCGGTGCCTATTTTCCACGACTTAGTTGAATATATTATTCATTACTATCAAATTCCGCCTGACAGAGAACAGAATGAAACACCTTGAAAAAATCTCTTAATTTGATAAGATTTAGTTATTGACTGCCCTCATCGTCTAGTGGCTCAGGACATCAGATTCTCATTCTGATAACACCGGTTCGACTCCGGTTGAGGGCGCTAAATCCCAAAGATAATATTTTAAGACCTTGAAATAGGTTTCTTTTTTGTTAGAATTAAACAATGGCTAAGGTTTTTTGGCACAATTTAAATGGACAGGAGGTTGTTAAATTATTGAAAAGTAATGAGAAAAACGGCTTAAGCGAAAAAGAAGCAAGAATTAGGCAAAAAGAATTTGGTAAGAATTCGCTTCCCCAAAAAATATCTTTATCTTCTTTAAAAATATTTTTAGAGCAACTTCGCAGTCCTTTAATTTATATTTTAATAATCGCCGGAATTATTACTTTGATTTTAGGCGAGTTTACCGACACTGCCGTTATTTTTGGAGCAGTTTTTATCAATACTATTGTTGGTTATTTTCAGGAAAACAAAGCGTCTAAAGCTCTGAAAGAACTTAAAAAAGTAGTAAAACAAGAGGCGCAGGTAATAAGAAACGGAAACGAGAAAATTATTGATTCTTCGGAATTAGTGCCCGGAGATATTTTTAAATTAAAAGCCGGGGATAAAGCGCCGGCTGACGGCCGGATTTTAGAATCTTATAATCTAAAAATCAATGAGATGGCTTTAACCGGCGAATGGCTGTCGGCGCAAAAACATTCCGACATTGTAAAAGCAGAGACACAAATGGCTGACCGCGACAATATGGTTTATATGGGCACAATTATTGAAGCAGGAACAGGAAGAATAATAGCTACTGAAACCGGGACAGAGACAGAAATTGGCAAAGTGGCTAAAATGGTAAAAGAAATCAAAGAAGAAAAAACGCCCCTGCAAAAAAAGATATTAAACCTGAGTAAAATTATCGGAATAGTTGTCGGAGTTATTTGTATTTTTATTTTTATTGAAGGAATAATCACCGGCAATACTTTTTTGGAAATGTTTATTACTTCAGTAGCCATAGCCGTAGCCGCTATTCCCGAGGGACTGCCGGTTTGTCTGACAATCATCTTATCTTTGGGAATGCAGAGAATTTTGAAAAAGAAGGGCTTGGTCAGAAAACTGTTAGCAGCTGAAACATTAGGCGCCTGCTCAGTGATATGTTCTGATAAGACAGCAACCCTGACTGAAGGAAAAATTAAAGTAACCAAGGTATTAGTTAAAAACAAAGAATTAGTTCCTAAAATTGCCGTATTATGCAATGAGGCATTTGTTGAAAATCCATTCGCAGCAAAAGATAAATGGAAATTAAGAGGAAGACCGACTGACAAGGCCTTGCTTTATTTCGGATTAGAACAAGGTTTTTCCCTGAAGAAATTAGAAAAAGAAATGCCTAAAATTGATGAATTGCCTTTTGACAATCAAAAAAAGTTTTTAGCCACTCTTCATCAATTAAATGGTAAAAACATTATCTTTGTTTCCGGAGCTCCGGAAACAATTTTGGAAAATTCAAAACTCAAACCAAAAGAAAGAAAAAAATGGGAACAGGAATTAGAAAAAATGGCCGGGCAAGGACTCCGCACCATTGCCCTTGCCGCGCGCGCGACAAAACAACAAAAAATTTCTGACCAGGACATTCAAAATTTAGAATTCATCGCGCTGCTGGGGCTTTCCGACCCGTTAAGAAAAGAGGTAAAAAAAGCAATTACAATCTGCAAGCAGGCCGGCATAAGACCGATTATAGTTACCGGCGACCATAAATTAACCGCCAAAGCCATAGCTGATGAAATCGGTTTTAAAACAAAAAAAGAAAATATTATTGAAGG
>DAOWKS010000033.1 GCA_030643665.1 bacterium | reverse complement strand
CCCCGTTCTTCATAGATATTTCCCATTCCTAAAATCTTTTCAATTTTATTAATTCCATCTTCGGTTAAAGTAACGGTTTTTATTTTTTCGTCAACCTCATAATCTAAATCAGCTTTTAGTCGGGGAACGATTTTGGCAAATTCTTGATACATTTTGGAACTTTCTATGTCAGGAGCAGAAATAATTAAAGGAGTCCTTGCTTCATCAATCAAAATTGAATCCACCTCATCAATGATGGCATAATTAAAACCTCTTTGAACTTCATCTTTAAAATCATGAACCATATTATCCCTCAAATAATCAAAACCAAACTCATTATTGGTCCCGTAAGTAATATCAGTCAAATAGGCCTCTTTTCTGGAACAAGGCCTTAAATAACTTTCAATAACTTTAAACCCGCCGACCAAATCCCTTTCTTTATCTTTTTCATCGGGTTGGTATTTTGGGTCATATATATACGCGGCGTCGTGGACAATACAAGCAACAGACAAGCCGAGCGCGTGGTATATCTGTCCCATCCAAACACTGTCTCTTTTAGCCAAGTAATCATTAACGGTTACCAAATGGCAGCCCTTTGATTCAAGCGCGTTTAAATAAAGAGGCAAAGTAGAAGCCAAAGTTTTTCCTTCGCCGGTTTTCATCTCGGTGATTTTTCCCTGATGTAAAACAATCCCGCCAAGCAACTGGCAGTCAAAATGCCTTTGGTTTAAATTTCTTTTAGTCGCCTCCCTGACCAGGGCAAACGCTTCGGGTAAAATATCGTCCAAGGTTTCGGCTTTTTTTAGCCGTTCTTTAAATACAAGAGTTTTCTCTTTTAACTGTTCATTAGAAAAATCCTTGAACTCTGATTCAAGGTTGTTTATTTTGTCAACAATCGGCTGAAGTTTCTTCAAATATTTTCCCTGAACATCTCCAAAAATTTTATTTAAAATTGACATATATGTCCTTATCTTACTTAATTTTTACATTAAATCAAATCCAAAAAAAACAAAGGAAATAAAACAAATTCCCTTTTTATTATTTTTCGATTTCTTTCCGTATTATTTTTATGATTTCCGGAATTGCTGAATTTTCAATGTATTCCTTAGATTTTGGGATTAATCGAGAATGAGTACAAGGAAGAGCAAATACTCGTCCACTCCGTCCTCCATTTTTCATATACTCTGCAAGTTCCGGAATACTTGAATTTAAAGGAACTCGTGTATCCAATGTGCCTATTATGTGGTAGTAATTCTTTGGAGAAACCTTAAGAATATCGCAAAGAAATTTACTGGGCCTTTTCATATCTTCCACACAAGGAGTTCTGATTATTCCCTGAAGCAATTTCTCCCACCAACGAAGTTTTATGCCTTTATTCGGCGTTCCTATAAGAATTACTGCTTTTACCGGCAAACCCATTTTTTCTACCACATATCTCACAATAAGACCTCCTATACTGTAACCCACTAATATAAAGGTTTCATTGTCGTAATCCTTTTTTATCATCTTTTGAACTACTTTGGCATACTGAGGGATAGTTTCCCTTACAGAGAACAATCCATGCTTATACTTTTTAAGATATTCCGGCACTATTACTTTTACTTCCTTTTCGCTCTTGAATATTTCCTGAATTAACAGCCTAAATCTCTGTTCTCCTGTCTCCAAAGAAATCTCTCGAAATCGTATGGATAACCCATGCACTAATACAATTACATTCTTTTTTTTCAATTAAATCACCTCCGTTTTTTTATTTATCCAATCCGCCAAATTGTTAACAAATGAAAAAAAATCTTTTCATTTTGGCTGTTTTATACTATACAAAATTTATTTTTCTTTGTCAAACAAAAAACCCCGCTAATAGCGGGGTTAAAGAAATTTACTTTTTTTTCTTTGCTTTTTTCTTTTTTTTCTTTTTTACCATGAATTTGGAAATTTTTAAAATCTTGAGCAAATAGTCGACTCTCTATTCGCGAAAAATTTAATCATTAATTCATTTTTTCATTTTAAAAAAGTTTGTCAATAGTGGAAAAGTCAAAATCCTAAATATTGAATCTCTTCTCCTAATTCTATGCCGAACTTTTGTTTCACTTTTTGTTTTACTAATTTTATCAACTTTTCTACATCTTTTGCTTTTGCTTGCCCTAAATTTACAATAAAATTAGAATGAATTTCAGAAATTTGCGCGCCGTTGATTTTTTTTCCTTTTAATCCGCATTTCTCAATCAGTTCTCCGGCTGAAAAACCTTTAGGGTTTTTGAAAATAGAACCGGCCGAAGGAAATCCTAATGGTTGAGTTTTCTTGCGCTGTTTCAAATGTTCTTTCATTTTTTTCTGAATTTCTTTTTTATTCTCTTTTTTTAATTGAATTTCCGCTGAAAGAATAATCAAGTTTGAATTATGTTTAAAAATGCTGTCCCGATAACCAAATTTACAATCTTTGTTTTTGAAAATTTTAGTTTGCTGAGAACTGTTCTCCGTTATTTCTAAAACTTCTACTTCTTTTATAATATCAGCTATAGAACTTCCAAAGGCGCCGGCATTCCCTCTTATCGCTCCGCCAAGTGTTCCCGGTATCCTTATCGCCCATTCCATTCCGGTTAAACCTTTTTCTACCGAAGTATTTACTAATTTTTCTAATGGCAGACCTGCTTCAGCAACAATTTTGAATCCCGCTTTTAGCGGAAGGAAATTGATAACTGACATTTGATATTTTATCACTAATCCATCAAATCCTTTGTCAGCCACCAATAAATTGCTTCCGCCGCCTAAAACAAAAAACAACAAATTTAATTCTTTTGCTGTTTTTATTGCTTTAATTAAATCCTGTTTTGTCTTGGCAATATAAAAATATTTTGCCGGTCCTCCGATTTTAAAAGTAGTATGTTTTGCCAAAGAAACATTTTTTTTAAATTTCATTTTGAAAGGGCCGGGAGAGTTAACTCCAATACTAAGTCTTTAGTGAGTACTGCCTCCCGACCCAACTTCATTTTAGCAAAAGAAAAAGAATTTACAAATAAAAAAACAACAAGCTTCGCTCGAGGGAAGCTTGTTGTTGACTTAGAAGAGTTTTCCACTAATAGCAGAAGCACTCACTATTTCAATAATAGCAAATCTAAGTAATCTTGTCAAGTGTTTTATTCACTCAAAGTTTCATTTATTTTGTTTCTGGTCATTTCGCCCACAAAACCGGTTCCCTTTTCCAATCCTAACGGAGTTAAAATTTCTGACTTATACTTTTCTTGAAAACGAATTACGGCCGCTTTAGTTAAAAAGAGAAAATTTCCAGTAATCAACTCTTCTGGATAAATTTCTGTTCCCTGCGTTTTCAAAAATTCCTGCAGGCATTCAACCTTACTGTTATTTCTTAATCCAAAATAAAGGTTTTCTTCAAATTTCTCGCAAGAAACAGAAATTATATCATCTTTTTCTTCAGTTTCAGTTTGGCCAATTTGAGCTTTAAGTTGAGTAAGTAATTCTTCAATTTCAGTAATTTTAGCTAAAATTTCTTCTCTGGTCATTTTTGAAATCGGTTTTTCCAAATATTTTGAATTTGAATTTTCTTCAACTTCTTCTACTTCAACTATAGTTGACGCCTCCCAAAAAAACGGGAAAGCAGGTTCGGGATTCAAAAACCCGGAGGTCTTACTTTGAATGGAGGGAATAATAGTCACCGATGTAATCTCTTTTCCAAACCCGGAAACTAAAATCTCTCCTCTTTGATATTCGTCAAGTTCAAAAAAATTAAGCGAATGTCCTCCCGAAATACTTTTTGAAATATAAGGAACTTTAAATAAATTCTCCGGGTTGCCAATGAATTTAATTTTTAAAGTTCCTTTGCCGCCGATAAACTTAAACCAATTACCTGTCCAGTTTTTAGTGGTCTGGCTAACCCCTAAACAGCTTTTTCCTTTTAACGGCAAAAAGTTAATTAAAGGGGCAACCCGTAAGTTTTTTAAGTTTTCATTTTGATAACAATACTGGTCTCCCAAAGAACAGTCGTTAATAAAAACAGCAATCAGCCAATTAGTAAAAACTTGAGAAAAATCAATGTCTAACGATTTAATGCCAATCTCTTTTGATTTCAAGGAATTGCCTAAAATTTCTTCTCCATATTGTTCAACTAAATATTGAATAAAAAGATTTAAGCCCCCGTAATCCGCTTCCCGGCCTTGCCATTCCGTTAAAGAATCAGAAGGGTTTTCCAAAAAAGTTTTCACTCTTTTTTCTAAATTGCTTTCTTTGTATTCATCATCATAACCAACTAAAGTTGGCGCGTATTCCGCCCTGGCTTCATTCAACCAAACTTCCTCTTCTACTCCCTGGAGTTTTTCTTTTTGATTGAAAGTAATTAAATGAGTAAATTCGTGGGCTAAAAAACTTTTGGCTAAAGGATCGGTAATATAATCAGCATTTAGATAAAACATTTCTCTTTCATTAGAATCTGAAACTTGTAATCGAGGGTATTCATCACTGCTTCTAAAATATCCGCCGGCTTCTTTTCTCATTGGATGAATTAAAATGGTGATACGAGAATCTTTATCAATTCCCGGTTTCCATTCAGAACCAAAAGCAGAAGTTAAAGTAGGATAAATTTTGTAATAAAACTCATTATCTAAATTTTGGAGTGTCTTGTTAACTTCATTTTTTTCTTCCCTATCTAATTCTTCCCACCATTCTTGTTCAACATAAAAATAGGCATTTTGACCGATTCTTTGTAAACTCGCTGAAATTTCTTCTCTTTCAGATAAATCAAAAGCAGGGTCAACAAAAAAATCTGCTCTTTGACCCAAAGAAATAGCCGAAACAAAAACCGGCAAAGAGAGAAAAACTATCCCAATAAAAATTAATTTAATTTCTTTGGGCATTAAAATATTTTAGCATAAAATTATTTTAAAGTAAAAAGCCCCGCTTTCAGCGGGGCTTTTTTGCGGCTCATATGTCTATTACCTCTTTGAACCGCCAAGGCAATGAGCGCAGTTGTCAAACCCTTGCTTATGAGCGTCAATAAGATTGGTAAACCTTACTTTATTGCTCTTTTTAACCAACCCGAGCCAGGGACAAGTATCTTGATGCACTTCCATATGATACTTGTCCTTATTCGCGATGAATAAAATCTTGGGCTTTTTTATAAATTTACCCCAGACCAAAAGCCAGATTCGCGCCACTGATTCAACGGCAT
>DAOWKS010000008.1 GCA_030643665.1 bacterium | reverse complement strand
ATTATCGTTGCCGCGATAGAAGAAGGAAGGGCGATTATGGATAATGTCAGAAAAGTAATTACTTATTTGCTTGCAGACAGTTTTTCCGAAGTGATATTGGTGAGCGGCGCTTTATTAGCCGGGTTTCCCTTGCCGATTTTGCCTGCCCAGATTTTGTGGATAAACTTGGTGGAAGACGGCCTGCCGGATATTGCTTTGGCTTTTGAGCCAAAAGAAAAGAACTTAATGAAAGAGAAAGTTCAAAAGAGAAAAGCGCCTTTATTAACCAAGGAGATGAAAACAATAATTTTTATTATCGGCTTAATTACCGACTTAATACTTTTAGCTTTGTTTTTCTGGCTATGGAATCAAAACCATGATATTACTTATGTAAGGACAATGATTTTCGCGTGCCTTACAATAGATTCGCTTTTCTATGTTTTTTCCTGTAAAAGCTTAAAGCGAAATTTATGGCGCATAAACCCTTTTTCAAATAAATTTTTGGTCTTTGCCTGGCTCATTGGAATAATAATGCTTATTCTGGCTGTTTACAGCCCGGTTCTTCAGACATTTTTAAAAACAGTGCCTCTTGGTTTTGCCGACTGGTTAATTATATTTGCCCTGGGTATAATAGAATTAATTTTAATTGAAGCCGTAAAATGGCGCTTTATTACGAAAAAAAGAATCTAAATTATGATTTTTCACATTTTTATTTTTATTGTTTCCTGCGTTTTGCTTTTTATATCCTGCAACTGGTTAATTAGCTCTTTGCTAAGAATGGCTAAATTTTTGGGCTGGCGGGAATTTGTCGTTGCTTTTTTTATTATGGCTATAGCCGGAACAATACCTAATCTTTTTGTCGGCATCTCCTCGGCTATCCATAATATTCCTCAACTTTCTTTTGGCGATATTGTCGGCGGCAACCTGATTGACTTAACTTTAGTAGCCGCATTAGCCGCTTTATTTGCCGGCGCCTTGCCGGCAAAAAGCAAAATGATTCAAACATCGGCAATTTTTACCATAGTTGTGGCTGTCTTGCCAATGCTTTTAATTTTAGACGGAGTATTGGGCCGGGGAGACGGAATAGTTTTAATTTTATGTTTCTTTCTTTATGTTTACTGGCTTTTTTCCAAAAAAGAAAGATTTACCAAAATTTACAACAATGAAGAGATGGCGCCTGCCAAAGAAATTGGAAGTTTTTTTAAGGATTTAGTGAAAATAATTTTAGCAATGATAATATTATTGCTGGCATCGGAAGGCATTGTTAATTCAGCTTCATTTTTCGCCGGGAATTTTAACTTGTCATTGGGTCTGGTTGGAATTTTATTTGTGAGTTTTGGCAATGCTTTGCCTGAAATTTATTTTACTGTTGCTTCGGCAAGAAAAGGCAAAAACTGGATGATTTTAGGAAATTTAATGGGTTCAATTATTATGCCGGTTACTTTGGTCTTGGGAATTGTGGCATTAATTTGTCCAATTGAAATAATTAATTTTTCTCCTTTTGCCATTGGCAGGTTTTTTCTCATAATCTCCGCTATGTTTTTTCTTTTCTTTATCAGGACCGACCGGCAAATTACCAGAAAAGAAGCGGTTTTTCTTCTCGCATTTTACATACTTTTTATAATCTCTGAATTACAATTCGGTTGACCAAAGCCAAAAAAAATGTTAAGTTAATTTAATGAATGAGTTGTTTCTAATTTTATTGATATTAATCATAATTATAGGAACAGGAATAGTAATAGCTATTTTTTTATTGAAAAAATCAAGAATTGACAAAACACAATCAGAGGCCATAAGAGATTTAGAAAGACATTTAACTGATTTAATGATAGGCCAATTAAAAGAAATCAGGGGGGACGTTGACGGAAGCTCCAGGATTATGAGAGAACAAATTTCTTCTTTTACTAAAGAAACAGTGCAAATCCGCGAACAACTAAAACAAGTTCAAGGAGAAATGAAAAACATTTCTTCTTTCCAAGAAATTTTTAAATCTCCGAAACTTCGAGGGCAGTGGGGTGAGGCAAGTTTAAAGCACATTTTAAGCGAATATTTCCCTCAAGAATTTTATAATCTTCAATATCTTTTTTCTTCCGGCAAACAGGTTGACGCTGTTTTAAAACTTCCCGATGGAAAATTACTGCCAATAGACGCTAAGTTTTCTTCTGATAATTTTGAAAAAATGATTGAGTCAAAAACAGAAGAGGAAAGAACTTCTTTTAGAAAAGATTTTGTCCGGGATGTAAAATTTCAAATTGACCAAATTGCTTTAAAATATATTCTGCCCGCTGAAAAAACAGTTGATTACGCTTTAATGTATATTCCGGCTGAAGCGATTTTTCATGAAATGCTGTTTGCCTTAAGAGAAGAAAATATTGGCGAATACGCGCGCCGAAAAAAAATTATTTTAACCTCGCCTAATACTATTTATTTAACTTTAAGAACAATTCAATATTGGTTTAAAGATACTCAAATTTCTAAACAAACCCAGGAAATCGTGAAACGTCTAAACAGGATTCAAGGAGACGCTGAAAGATTAATGGATGATTTTAGAAAATTAGGAAATCATTTAAGAAACGCAACGTCATCCTTTGATAGTTCGGAAAAACGACTGTCTTTATTTACTGACCGGGTGGAAAAATTAACCGAAATAAGCGAAACTAAAAAAATAGAACAAGGAAAATAATATGTTCGCAGTAATCAAAACCGGCGGCAAACAGTATCTTGTTTCGCCGGGAGATAAAATTAAAATTGAGAAACTTGACGTAAAAGAAGGAAAGGAAACAACTTTCAAGGAAGTTTTATTATTGGAAAAAAACAAGAAACTTGAAATTGGCGCTCCGCTTGTTAAAGGAGCCAAAGTTATTGGAAAGGTTTTAAAGCAGGACAAGGCAAAAAAAGTAATTATTTTCAAATACAAAGCGAAAAAAAGATACAAAGTAAAAAAGGGCCATCGCCAGCCCTTCACCGAAGTTGAAATCCTAAAAATTGAGGCAAAATAAGAACCTGACTTCGTCAGAACCTTGTTTTTCGCTTCGCTCAAAATAACTATCTCACTCCAAAACCCTTGACAAATCTAACAAGGGTGTTATACTATTAGTAGTTCTTTTGAAACATTCAAAAATAGGAAGAGAGAAATAACTCAGGTAGCTGAAGTGTTTACCAAGATATTTTGGCAAATAGTTCAGCTACCTGAAGTAAAGACAATTAGAGGATTTCAGTAATTCTAGTAAAGGTAAAAAAAGTGAAGAGCAAGGGTAGTCTAAGAAATTAGGAGGTAAAAAAAGTGAAAAAAGAAAAAGTAAAAGTGGCGATACTGATAGTGGCGATAGTAACGCTCATAGTTGTTGCAGCTGGAATGTTTTATTTAATTGCAACAGCGCCAACAATAGAGCAAGAATATGAATTGGTAGATGGCATTGAAGACATCCAGAAACAGGGAGTAGTCTTGAAGATGGACAGCGTAAAAGTTGATAGAGAAGTGGAAGTGACTGTCGGCGAACTGACGTCTCCAGGAAATAGCAGGAAAGCTTTCATAATAGTGAATCAGAATCCAAACGAGTTTCCTATATGGGTAACTCCCTGTTGGGCGGAACCCATATGGAATGGAACAACGGAGCGTACTCATGAAGTTTTTCTAAATGGAAACGGATTGGTTGTTACCTTCTCATCGAGAGACATTGATGTTGCAGGGAAGAAAGTAGGCCTTGAAGTAATAATTGGTGATGACTGGATGAACTCGACAGAGATAACCATAAATGGTGGAGTAACAGCTGGACCAAAAGCGCCCGGTTTTGAGGCAGTATTCGCTATAGCGGGTTTGTTAGCAGTCGTGTATTTGAGAAGAAAGATTAAAGATTGAGGAAAAACTTTAATTTTTTTCTCTCCCTATTTTTTTCTTTTTTTAGTCCATAAAGTTAATTTGTGGATTGGAAAAAGGAAAAACAATCTAAAAAAAAACACCCCGCTTTTAGCGGGGTGTTTTTTAATGTTTGACAAAAAATTGTTTCATTTTCGGGTTTCTAAAGCGGAAGATAGCGTTTCATAATCAGCGTATTCTAATTCAGCGCCTGTTGGCAGGCCTCGTCCCAAACGGGTGGTTTTTTTATTTAGCTCATTTAACAACCTTTCCAGATATAAAGCAGTGGCTTCGCCTTCAGTAGTCGGATTAGTAGCAAGAATAATTTCCTGAAAATTGCTCTTTTTTACTCTTTCAATAAGTTGTTCGGCTCTTATTTCTTTTATTGATTCTTTTTT
>DAOWKS010000032.1 GCA_030643665.1 bacterium | reverse complement strand
TTTAGTAAAAAATAAGTGATAACTTATTTGAACAACCCGTCCTCGCCTACGCTTAAATAGGCGGGACCATCTAATCTGCTGATTCTCAATAGGTAAAATTAGGTGTCATATTTTTTGAGATAGATAATCGTTTTACCTCAAACGATTATTGAAAAAAAGAGGTTAGAAATATTAGAATTTTGTCTGTTTTGTATCTAATATTTTGAAAATAAAAATGGACTAAATCTGTAGAAATATTTTGATAATATTTTTGGACAAGGGTTCACACCCTTCACCTCCACCGTAAAACAATAATTTGTTTAAAAGAATCTTAATCAACAATAGAATAAGGGCTGCTCAAGTACGGCTGATTGATGAAAACGGAAAACAGATAGGAGTTGTGGCTCTGGAAAAAGCGCTCCAAACAGCTAAGGAGCGTAATTTAGATTTAATTCAAATTACCGAAAAAGTAGAACCGCCTGTCTGTAAAATAACCGAGGCGGGAAAATATCAATATCTGCTTCAAAAGAAAGAAAAAAAAGTTAATGTAAAAAAGATGGGCGAACTAAAAGGAATAAGATTGGGATTTAATATCTCTTTGCATGATATGGAAATTAGAGTACGCCAAGCGGAAAAGTTCTTAAAGAAAGGAGATAAAGTAAGAATAGAAATGCGGCTCAGAGGAAGAGAAAAACGGCTGGCAGAATTTGCCAAGACAAAATTTAATCAATTTCTTGAAATCTTGGAAAAATCAATTCCGATAAAACTTGAAAGAGAATTGAAAAGAGAGGCAAGAGGATTAACAATGATAATCACAAAAAAACAATGAAAACGCGCAAATCAATTATTAAACGATTTAAAATTACCAAAACCGGGAAGATTTTAAGAAGACCTGCCGGACAAGACCATTGTCGGGCGAAAAAATCAGGAAAGAGAATTAGAAAGTCCCGCAAATGGGTTGCTGTTTCAAAAAACGAAGCTAAAAAGATTTTAAAATTAATTCACTAATCATGGTTAGAATTAAACGAGGCACAATCGCTCATAAACGAAGAAAGCATTTATTAAAATATGCCAAAGGTTTTCGTTGGGGAAGAAAATCAAAATACAAAGCGGCTAAAGACGCTTTGCGCCATGCCTGGTCTTACGCTTATAAAGATAGAAAAGTTAAAAAAAGGAATTTTAGACAGCTCTGGCAAATTCAAATTGGCGCTGCCTGCCGCCAGCTTAAAATTTCTTACAGTAAATTTATGGCCGGGTTGAAGAAAGAAAAAATTGAACTGGACAGAAAAATTTTATCAGAATTAGCTAAAAAAAATCCTGAAGTTTTCAAAAAAATTGTTGAGAAAGTGAAATCTTAAAGTTTTCCCAAAATTTTTAAAAAAATTATAGAAAAATCGTAAAATATTATAAAGTATAAATAAAAAAAAGGGCACACAAAAATTAAAGTGTGCTTTTTTCTTTTTTAAAACGACAAGTAAAACTCTTTACATACTCATCATCTGTATCCAATAATACCTTTCCATTATTTGTTAACTGTCTGTTACCGTTGTTTATTTCTACTGTAGCACTTGGGAAATGAAATGAACCAGTATGTTCCAATATTAGTTCTTTTATCATTCCTTTATCTGTCATTATTTTTTTTGTAGGTATAAACACAATATCTATGTTTTCTATCTCTGCACCAACAGACAACTTATATATATCTACTAAAAATCCTTTTTTGTCCAATTTTATCTTCTCCTTATTCTTTTTTTAATATACCATTTTGTTTCTTTATTGTACCATATCTTTCTGAATAAAACTATTGGCTTTTCTTAATATTTCTTTGGCGTTTTCAAAAGTTAATTGTTTTAACGCTTCTTTATATGGCAGCCATTTATAACCAATATGTTCAAAAGAGATTTCAATTTCTTTTGTTTTTGTTTCAACTAAGTAAAAACTGACTATCTTAAAAATACTCTTTTGTTCAAATTTAAAAAAACATCTCATTTGTTGCTTGAAACCCTTAATAAATTTCATAGATTTAATGCCTGTTTCTTCCTGAATTTCTCTCTTGGCTGTTTCTAGTTCTTGCTCGCCTTTTTCAATATAACCCTTGGAAAAACCCCAATAATCTTTCATTGCCTTAACAGAAGAAGGATAATGTAAAAGAAGATAATAAATTTTATTTTTCTCTTTTCTGAAAATCACTGCTCCGGCAGCTTTTTTAAAAAGCATAATTATCTTAAAGATTTTAATAATTTATCCAATGGCTGGGTGTTAATAACGTCTTTTTTTTCGGCCCAGCCGCGGCGGGCTTGGTAAACCCCGAATTTCATATATCTTAAATGGCTTATGTGATGAGCGTCTGAATTAATGGCAATTTTAATTCCCATTTCTTTTGCCATTTTCACATTTTTGTCATTTAAATCTAATCTTTGAGGAAAAGAATTAACTTCTAAAATAACTCCAAATTCTTGAGCTGCTTTTAAAATTTTGTCAAAATCACACTGATATTCATCTCTTTTTTTTAAAATTCTTCCTAAAGGATGAACTAAAATTTTAACATAAGGATTTTTCATTGCTTTAATTATCCTCTCGGTCATTTTTGTTTTTCCGAGCTTAAAACTGGAATGAACTCCGGCATTAACATAATCCAATTTTTTTAACGCCTCGTCTTTAATATCTAAAGAGCCATTGCTTAAGATATTGGTTTCCGCTCCTTGTAAAATTCTAAAGTTTATCTTTTGTTTTTTGAATTTTTCATTTAATTTATCAATTTCTTTTCTTTGTTGGGCTAATTGTTTTTCGTTTAATCCCTGTTCTATTCTTAAAAATTTAGTGTGGTCGGTAATTCCCAGATATTGATACCCTATACTGCGAGCTGTCTCAGCCATTTCTAAAATTGAATTCTTCCCGCCATCCCAATTAGAATGGCAATGCAGGTCTCCTTTAATATCTTTTAATCCCACTAATTTTGGCAATCTCCTCATTATTGCCGCTTCAATTTCTCCTTGATTCTCTCTTAATTCTGGTAACATCCAAGAAAGTCCAATGGCTCGGTAGACGCCGGATTCAGACCAACCAGCAATCATTTTTTTGTTTCTAAAAACACCGTATTCATTAAGTTTTAACCCTTTCTTTATGGCAATTCTTCTGGCAGCGATATTATGCTCTTTTGAACCGGTAAAATATTGAAGCGCGGAACCATAACTTTTTTTAGCCACGAGCCGCAAATCAACATCAAAACCCTGTTTTAAACGAACTGATGATTTAGTCGGGCCTTTTGCCCAAATTTTTATAACATCCGGCAAAGAAACAAAAAAATCCATCACCTTTTTTGGATTTTTTGTTGTCGCTAATATATCCACATCGCCAATAGTTTCTTTTTTTCTGCGAATTGAACCAGCCGCGCTAATTTGACCAATTTCTTTTAGCAATTTTAATTGCTCTAAAATTTCTTTCACTTCCGGTAAAATAT
>DAOWKS010000065.1 GCA_030643665.1 bacterium | reverse complement strand
GGTTAAAAATTATCAACAAGCAAAAAAATTAATTAGACAGTTTCTTCTTTAGTATTTTATTTACAATTTCCGGATTGGCTTTTCCTTTGCTTTGAGCCATAACCTGTCCTACTAAAAACTGAAGGGCATTTTCTTTGCCTTTTTTAAAATCATCAACTGTTTTTAAGTTTTTTGAAATCACTTCTTCCACAATTTTTTCAACTTGAGTCGCATCTGTTATTTGAACCAATCCTCTGGCTTTAATAATATGAGAGGGGTCGGCTCTGGTAGAAAACATTTCCTGAAGAAGGGTTTTAGCGAGCTTGGACGATATTTTCCCTTGATAAATTAAAGTTATAAACTCGGCAAAATTTTCCGGAGTTATTTTAAAATCCTTGCTTTTAACCGAACTCTCTTTAAGTAATCCCTGCAAATCCGTGAGCATATAATTTGAACAAATCTTAGCCAATTTTAGAAATTCATCCGGCTCAACTTTTGTTTTTATTTCCGCTTCTTTTATCCAATTCCTTAATTCTGACATTGCTTTTTCAAAATAATGGCTTAATTCTTTATTTTGAACAAAAACCTCAATTTCTTTTTCTAATAAATTATACTCTTGTTTAAACCTTTCTCTTTTTGCCTGCGGCAATTCAGATATTTCGCTTTTTATTTTATTAATATTTATATTCATATTAAGATTTAGAAATTATCAGACGAAGCCCGGGCAGGTCTGGTTCAGGAAAATAACGGTAATCATGCGCCTCTTCTTTTCCTCTTTGAGAAACCGTTATTCCTTTAATATCATCCCAGCCGCGGGTTTCTTGGATAATTTTCTTGTTAGATTCTAAGAGCTTTGTTTGTCTCTTAATTTCATAATCAATCCCCTTTTCCACTGCGCGAAAAGAATTAAGGTTTTTAATTTCTACTTTCGTGCCTAATTTTTCAGGATATTTGCTTAATGAAATATTAACTTCACAGCGCAACTGTCCTTTTTCCATATCTGCTTTAGAAACATCCAAGTATCTTAAAATTAATCGTAATTCTTCGGCAAATTTTCTGGCTTTTTTTGCCGAATGAATATCCGGCTTAGTAACTAATTCCATTAAAGGAATTCCTGCCCGGTTAAAATCTACCAAGCTATAATCAGCGCCTCGGGGATGTATTAATTTGCCGGTGTCCTCTTCAAGATGTATTTCTCTTATGTGTATTTTTTTGTTATTAATTTTTAAATAACCATTTTGACATAAAGGCAGATAATACTGGCTAATTTGATAAGCTTTTGGCAAATCCGGATAAAAATAATTTTTTCTGTCAAATTTTGAATACTCGGAAATATGACAATTTAATGCCAAGCCGGTTTTTATTACTTTTCTTACTGCTTCTCTGTTTATTACAGGAAGAGTTCCCGGCTGCGCGGTACATATGGGACAGATACTAACATTTGCCTTCTTTTCATCAGAATTATTAAAACAAGAACAAAACATTTTTGATTTAGTGTTCAATTCCACATGCACTTCCAGTCCGATGGTTGGAAAATAAGCCATACAATTATTTTCTTAATTCTTTCATTATTTTTACTCCTGAACTTGTTCCGATAATATCCGCTCCGGATTTTATGGCTTCCTGAATATCAAAAAGAGTTTTTATTTTTCCAGCCACTTTAATTTTTAAACCCGGCGCTCCTTTTTTCATCAATTTTAAGTGATAATATTTTTCTTTTAATTCTCTGTGTTCCAACGGGTCTTTTTCCGTAGCGGTTTTAACGCAAAAAGCTCCGGCTTTTTTAACAAGTTTTGATGCTTTTTCAATTTCTTCATCGGTTAGATAGCCACTTCCAATAATAACTTTCGTCGGCAGAATTTTACAAAGTTCTTTTAAGTCCTTTAAAATATTATTATATCTTTCATATTTTAAATCAACAATATTCATTACTATGTCTAATTCATCTGCGCCGTCTTTTTTAGCTTTTTCACACATTTTTATCCGTTTCTGATGTAAACTTAAACCCATTGGAGGGTCAATCAAAACTACTGTTTTTATGCTCGTGTGTTTTAACTCGTTGTGCGTTAATTTCACCCATTCCGGATTAATACAAACACTGCGAAAACCATATTCTTTCGCTTCATCGCAGGTTTTTTTTATATCTTTAGCAGTAGCGCCTTGTCTTATGTTAGTATGGTCAATTATTTTAGCGATATTTTTCATATTTAGATTTGTTTTTCTTTTTTCTTGGTGGAAACACGGCCGCCCTGCCACTGGCCCCGGTATAAATTAGTTTCACCTCTAATTTCGTGAAACATAGCGTAAACTACTCTGGCACCGAGTTCAACTTCCATTTGGCATTGACCTAAATTCATAATACCAAAAGTTAAGGCGCCTTCATAGCCGGGCGAGACATTGGCAGTAAAAATCATTATTCCCGACCTGTGTAAAGTTGACCTTTGCCGCAACAAACATAGAATATTCTCGGGTAAATTTACTTTTTCAATTGTCTTCATTAAGTAATACTTGCCCGACTCAAAAACAAAACTCTGTTTCCTTTTTGAATTATATTTCGCCAATAATTTTGCTTTTGGCGTTTCTCTTTCTTCTATGCCTAAAAATCCTTGACCAAAAATTTCATAAATCTCTCCAAGCCGAAAATCAAATCCTGCTCCTTCTGGATTTTTTAATTCTCTTTCAGAAAGATTTTCTACCAATTTTCTCTCCTGAACTAATTCTAAAAGTTTTTTCACTCCCAGTATCATTATTTTATTATATTCTATTAAAAACTTAAAATCAACAAAATAAAGAAGAGGTTAATGAAAACCTCTTAAGAAACGGAATGAAGGTGCTGAAAATGAAAAGAGCTAAAAAAATAAAAAGGGGGTAAAACGATAAATTATACTTTGTTTTATCGCTATTATTTTTTATATCCTACCTAGTCGCATATCTTCCAAAAGTTCCAGCTTCTCCTGTAAGGAGAGATTGCTTTTTTCTCTTTTGCCTGTATTTTTTGTTTCCATTCTTATTTTACCTCCATTTTCTATTCTACTCTTATATAAAAAGATGTCAAGTAAAAAAAATCTAAAAACAATATTTGAGTTTGGAGAATTTTTTTCTAAATTTAAGCACTTCTTTTTTTATTTTCTCCGGGCTTTTTTTATCTAAAATTACTGTTTTAATAAATTTGGCGATTTGTTTCATTTCTTTTTCCTTCATTCCAAATCTGGTCATTTCCTGAACCCCGATACGAATTCCATTCGGATGTTTGACATCTATTTTATTTAAAGGGAAAAAAGGCAGAATGTTTTTGTTTAAAATAATGTTTGCTTTTTCTAAGGTTTCGGCTACAATATCGCCGTTGCCAAGCTCTTTTACATCAACAGCTGTTTGATGTGTTTGGCTAAATCCTTTTTGTTTTCCTAAAACATCAAAACCGAAATTATAAAGTTCTTTACCTAAGGTCTGGGCATTTTTTACGGTCTGGCTCATATATTTTCTGCCAAATTTTTTCATTTCCATTAAAGTTAAATAAAGAGCCGGAATTCTATGAAGATGGTGATTTGATAAAACACCCGGAAAAACTTTTTTTCTGATTTTTTTCTGGAGATTTTCGTCAATGTTGCCTAAAATTATTCCTCCCTGGGGCCCGGGAAAGGTTTTATGGGTAGAAGCGGTTATAATATCTGCTCCTTCTTTTAAGGGATTCTGAAATAGCCCGGCGCAAATTAAGCCAAAAACATGGGCCGCGTCATAAATAATCTTTGTTCCTGTTTTTTCACAGATTTTTTTTAATTCCCTGACTGGCTGGGGAAAAAGAATTACCGAGCCGCCTAAAACAATAAATTTCGGTTTTATTTTTAGAATTTTCTTTTCGGTTTTCTCTAAATCAATACTAAAATTCTTAAAGTCAAAATGAAAAACTTTAAGACCTAAAATTCCGGCCGCGCCCGGCTCTTCATTAGAAACATGCGAACCGCCTTGGATTCCTAAGGTTAAAATTTTATCACCTTTTTCAGCCAGAGCGGAAAAAACAGCTAAATTAGATAATGTTCCGGAAATCGGCCTTAAATCAACAAAATTTACCTTAAAATGTTTCCTAAACTCCTGATTAGTTAAATCTTCAATTTCATCAAAATACTTTAATCCCTGATAATATCTTTTAAAAGGCAGACCCTCGGCATAACGATGCATCAAATCCGAGTTATAAACTTTTTCACAAAAAGGCGACATTACATTTTCCGAAGCAATCAAATTAAGACAATTCTTCCGCCAGTCCTGATGTTTCTCTAAAAGTGATAAGATTTTTTTAGCGCTCATAAAACTATTAAAATGAATTTAGAATCTTTACTACTGGATGTAAAGTTCCATTTTTGATAATCAAATCAAATTTTTTGGTGAATTCTTTAATTATCTTTATTTTATCATCTTTACGGGAATCATATACAATAACCCTTAAAACATTTTTCTCTCCTTCAACCATATAAGCATCATCTAAACTGTCTCCAATAAGAATTGTATTTGGTCTTTTTGATTTTATCTTTTTAATTTCTTGGTATCCTTTTTCCTTTTTGTTTAAAATATGAATTAGAGAATCTTTGCGCCAGCCAGTCATATAATCTTCAGAAGAAAATGTTAAATTTGTGGATAATATTATGGTTGGATTAATTTCAAATTTTTGACACCACAGTTCTATAATATCTTGAATCCCGGCTGAAATAATTACAGTAGGAATATTTTTCCTTTCACAGATTTGAAATAACTCTTTAGTATATGGCCGGATTGGCATTCTTTTTTCAACATCATTCGTAATATCTGACCATTTTAATTTATTTTTTTGAAAAAGATTTAAAATTCTTTTCCACCATTTCACAGCATCAGAAACTGTCATTTTGTTTCCTATTTCTAATGCTCGATATTTTTTATAAAATTGCTGATATTCTTTTTGGGCTTTTGACGGAAGATGGTCTTTTAAAATTTC
>DAOWKS010000066.1 GCA_030643665.1 bacterium | reverse complement strand
TAAAATAAAAAGAAGTGTTATAACAATAAAGGAGGAATAAAATGAAAAAAGAAGAATTTATTCATCTCCATTGGATTCTGACTAAAATTAAAAAGTGGCTTGAAAAAGATGGAATTGCAAACAATGGTTCTTTTAAAAAATACAACGAGTTGAACATTAGCCCTCAACAAATTTCCAAACCCAAAGAAGAACACAAAGAAGCAGTCAAAATTTTAAGTGAAGAATTAGCCCAGTGCACAAGACAAGTGTAAACCGGGCGCTTTTTTTTACAGAAGATTAAACAATTCTTTAGCGTTTTTGGCTAATTATCATCCCGTAGAAAACAGGAATTTTCTCAGGTGGTTTGGAATAACTACAACTAATAAATTTTTCATGAGATATTTTCTTTAAATTATTTTTAATTAAAATTTTCTCTATTTCTTTCGGTGTGTGTCTGTAAACTTTAAAAGAAAGCAGTTTTGGAATGGGTTTTAGCAAGCCCTTGCCAAGTGAAGATTCTTTTTTTGACTGAATTTTATAATCTTTTTTCCATAATTCATAAGTGAAAGCTATATAACTGTTTCTCTTTGTAATTCTTGCCATTTCTTTAACTGTCTTTTCAATATTTTTCACAAATTCCAAAACCCAGCTAGCCAAAACAACATCAAAATAGTTGTCTTTAAAATTTAACCCTTTTTCAATATCACATTTATATAATTTCCAAAATTTCTTTTTCAATTTTTTCTTTGCTATCTTCAACATTTTAGAAGATATATCTACTCCGATAACCTTACATCCTTTTCTAATAAATGGCTTAGCGCTCTTCCCTGTTCCACAACCCAAATCTAAAATTAAATCTTCTTTTTTTACTAAAGGTAATAATTTTTCTATTATCTTTCCGGTCGGAGTTTCTTTAAATTTTCCTTTTTCGGCCAGATCATAACGTAAAGCTATCCTATCGTTATACTCTTCAATAATTTTTTTCTTCATTTTTAAAAAATTTTAAACAATTCTTTAGCGTTTTTAGTGGTGATTTCAGATATTTTTTCAAGAGGAATATTTTTAATTTTAGCAATATATCGCGCGACAATTTTTACTCCCAAAGGATTATTTCTCTCCTCGCCAATCCTTCGACTTTGCTCAGGATAAAAATTTGGAGGTGTTAAAAAAGGACAATCTGTTTCAATTAAAATTTTATCCAAGGGTGTTTTTTTAATAACTTCATTGAGGTCTAATTTGAAAATTATTCCGTTGAAACCAATATAAAATCCCATTTCTATAAATTTTTTTGCCTGCTGCCAATTACCGGTAAAACAATGAATTACCCCATTGTATTTTGTATTTAGTATTTCTAACAAATCATCAAAACCTAAACGGCAGTGAAGAATAACCGGCAGATTTAGTTCTTTGGCTAAATCTAATTGTTTTTTGAACAACTCTTTTTGCTTTTGTTTAAATTCGGCTAACTTCTTTTTGGTTTTAGGTCTTCGCCAATAATCCAAACCGATTTCACCAATAGCTACTACTTTTTCAGATTCTGCCAGTTTTTTGTATTTTTCAGAATCAAACTCCTCTTTTAAAATATCTTCAGGGTGCAGGCCAATAGCTGCATATACTCCTTTTTCGTATTTTTCAGCAATCTCTACTGCTTTTTTTGAAGTATCATAATTTGTTCCCACATTGAGCATCCAGATATCTTTCTCTAAACATCTTTTAATCACTTCGTTTCTATTATTATCAAAAGCAGTAAAATTTAAATGAGCATGAGTATCAATAAGCATAAAACTAAATGCGAGGAAAAAGCGGTTTGCTTTTTTTGGTCTTTTCCGCCAGCTGGCGGATGTTTTTTAATATTTTCTCCGATGTTTCCGGCAAAAATGGTTTTAACATTTCAGCTATATTTGTTAAAGCAAATAACAATTCACTAATTACTAATGACTGTTTCTTGGATTTCTCCCAAGGCCTCTCCTTTTCAATGGTTCTATCGCAAAAACTTATTAGTTTCCAAATTTCTCTCAAGGATTCATTAAATTTGAATTCATCTAATGATTTTTTGTATTCTTTCCAAGTTTTATCTACCACTGTTTGAAATTTGGAATCAAGAAAATCAGGTTTTGATAATTTCTTTAAGATGAATGACAATTTTGAAATTTCCGCCATTGTCATTACTCTTGCCACTAAGTTGCCTAAACCCTTTGATAAATCAGCATTGTAGCGTTCCTCAAACTTCTTATAAGTAAAATCTCCGTCTTCGGTTGACGGAATTTCCCGCAAAAGAAAATAGCGAACTGCGTCAGTACCGTATCTTTCAACCAATTCAAACGGGTCAATCACATTTCCTAAACTCTTTGACATTTTCTGACCGTTAGAAGTTAAATAACCATGAACAAAAATAGTTTTTGGCAAAGATAATTTTGCAGAAAGTAAAAATGCCGGCCAATATAGACAATGGAATCTTAAAATTCCTTTGCCAATAATATGTAATTTATTATGATTTTTTTGCCACCATTCTTGAAACTTTTTATTATTATCTCCATATCCTAAAGCATTAATATAGTTTGAAAGCGCATCCAACCAGACCCAAATTTTTTGAGTGGAATCACCCGGTACATCAATCCCCCATCCTTGAGCCCGTTTACTTGAACGAGAAATACAAATATCTTCTAATCCTTGTTCTACAAAACTTAAAACTTCATTTTTTCGAGTTTCTGGAATTATTTTAAGTTCGTCTTTTTCAATTATTCTTTTTAATTGCTTTTCGTATTTTGAAAGCCGAAAAAAATAATTCTCTTCCTCAACTATTTCTGGCTTAACCTTATGTTCTGGACAAAGCCCATTGATTAATTCTTTCTTTTTATAAAATTGTTCACAACCAACACAATAAAGTCCCTTATATTTCTTTTTGTAAATATCTTTTTTACAAGCCAACCATAATTTCTGAACCCCTTTGATATGCCGCTTTTCTGTGGTTCTAATAAAATCATCAAAAGATAAATTCAAAAGATTTTTTAATTCATAAAATTTCTGGGAATTTTTATCTACTAATTTCTTTACTGAAATTCCTTCTTTTTTTGCTGCCTGAACATTTTTTAAACTATTCTCATCAGTGCCGCTCAAAAAGAAAACTTCCTGTCCTAAAAACCGGCTATGTCTTGCTAAAACATCTGCCTGAACTTTCTCAAGAGCATGGCCTAAATGAGGAGAAGCATTAACATAATCTATTGCCGTAGAAACAAAAAAAATTTTAGGTCTGTTTGACATAATTTTTGTAATATATTATGATAGCGTTACTAAAATAAAGGCGGAGAAAAAATGCACTCATGTTGGGAATGTAAAAAGAATGAAACCTGCGAAAAAGCAAAAGATTTGCCACTTGAAGCACTTATATGTGATAACACCTGTAAAGAATTTGAAGGTGGCAAATTTAAAGTAAAAGGTATATACGAAATAATATAGTTCTTTTAATAAAATATGAAATTGGGGGGTAATCTTGCCTCTCTTTTTTTATCTCTCTACCACTACAACGAATTCTCCTTTTATTGTTCCGCCAGCTGGCGGATTTTCCAATTGTTTTATAACTTCTTTAATTGTCCCGCGATAAATTGTCTCAAATTTCTTGGTTAGTTCCCGACAAACAACAATTTTTGTATCCGTGTTAATCTGTTTTCTCATCCGTGTTAATTCGCGCAAGTCGCATAGCGACTTGATAATTCTATAGGGTGATTCAAAAAAAATCACCGGATGTTTTGATTCAATTATTTCTTCAAAAAACTTTTTTCTTTTTTTCTTGGTTGGCGGAAATCCTAAAAAAATAAATTTATCCATTGAAAATCCGCAAATACTTGCCGCGGCGGTTACTGCCGAAGGACCGGGAATCGGAACAATTTTTACATAATTGAATACCTCTTGTATCAGTTTATTGCCCGGGTCGGAAATTCCAGGCGTGCCGGCATCAGAAACAAGGGCTAAATCTTTGCCATTTTTTAAAAGTTCTAAAATATAATTTACTTTTGTTAATTTGGAATGCTGGTGATAGCTTAAAACAGAGGTTTTAATCTGATAATAATCTAATAACTTTTTTGTTACTCTGGTATCTTCGCATAAAATTAAATCAACTCCTTTTAATACTTCCAATGCTCTGAAGCTAATGTCTTTTAGATTGCCTATCGGAGTAGCAACAATAAAAAGAGTACTCATAATATTTCGGCTTGCTCTTCTTTTCTTTGTTTTAAAAAATCTCTTAAAAATTCATAGATTATTCCCGCCAAAGGAATGGCTACGATTGCTCCTAAAATTCCCCATAATGAGGCTCCGAGCATTAAAGAAATCAACATTAAAGCCGGCGGCAAACCAATGAATTTTTTGGTAAGAATAGGACTCAAAATATTCCCTTCTATCTGCTGAATAAGAATTAAAATAATTATAATAAACAAACTTTTTAACCAGGAATCCAAGGCGGAAAAAAATATAATAATAATTCCGGAAATCACGGGCCCGACAATTGGAATAATGTTTAAAATTCCGGACAGCAAACCAAAAGTAGCCGCATATTTTATATTAAAAAGAAAACAAGCGAGAAAAGTTGCCAAACCGACAAAAATACAGCAAATAACCCTGGTGCCAAACCAACCGGCAACTTTTGTCTGGCTTTTTTCAAAAAGGTCTAAAACATACGCTTCATGTTTCTTGGGAGAAAAAAGGCGAATTGCCCGTTCCATTCCTTTTTCCTCCATAGAAAGAAATATGGCAATGGTAAAAATAGTGATAAAAGAAAAAATTCCTCCAAATATTGACGCTAAAGCGTTAAAAATACTTGAAGACGCCTTAATTAACCATTCCTGAAAAGCAGTGATAAATGTCTCCATACTTGCAAACGCCTCAACTCCCAAATCTTTCAAAGGCGGAGCCACTTTCTCAAAATACTGAGGAAAAAGATTGGTAAATTGTTGAATTTCCGAAACAAAAATCGGAATAATCCAATAAATAAACAATCCTAAAACCCCAAAAACAGCCACATAAATAAAGAGAGTGGAAAGAACCCGGGAAAATCTGCGCCGCTGCAAGAAATTAATAGCCGGATTAAACAAAACAGAAATTATCAAAGCAAAAACAAACCAAATTAAAATATCCCTTACCAAATAAATAAGATAAAAACAGAAAGCGGCAACGGCAATTTTTAAAATCGCCCCCCAAGATATGTCCAGAATTTTTTCGTTGTTCATAGTTTTAATAATTTTTCAAATTTATCTTGAGATTTAAACGGGCCGATTAAAGCTAAATTTAATTTTGTTGGCTGAAAAATATCCTTGGCTGTTTTTAGAATATCATTTACAGTAACTTTATCAATTTTTTTAAAAACTTTTTCCGGCGATAAAATTTTCTTCTCCAAAATTTCCTGAAGTCCGCAAAAAGAAGCCATACTGTCAGAAGTTTCCAGCATTAAAGTCATTTTCCCTTTGACATAATTTTTTGCTTTTACAAGTTCTTTTTGGGGAACTTTTTTTTGCGCGATTTTTTTATATTGCTTTAAAATAACAGAAATTGCCTTATCTATATTTTTATTGTCCACGCCCGCCTGGGTAACCAAAAAACCGGTATCTGTATTAGAATCAACACTGGTTGATATATAATAAGCAATTCCTAATTTTTCTCTCACTTCCATAAATAATCTGGAACTCATCATTCCTCCTAAAATTATTCCCAATAAATCCTGAACATATCTTTGAGGATGAAAAATATTATATCCCCTTACTCCCAAACAAAGATGGGTCTGGTCTGTTTTTTTATACTCAAGCAAACATTGAGGCGCATTTTGTATTTCTATCACTTTAGATTTTTTATTTGGCCGAGCGCTATTTATTTTAGAAAAATATTGTTTTACTTTGACTATGGCAATAGAATTTTTTATTTTACCGGCTATACAAACAATCATATTTGAAGCCGTGTATTGCGATTTCATATAAGAAAGCAGGTTTTGACGATTAATTTTAGATACGGTTTCTTTTGTTCCGGCAATATCCCAGCCAGCCGGCTGGTCTCCGTACAACAACTTATTCCATAAAACTCCAACATAACTCATTGGATGGTCATAACGCATGTTAATCTCTTCAATAATCACTCCTTTTTCTTTTTTTATTTCTTTTTTCGGCAGTATAGAATTTAAAGAAATGTCTGACACCCAATCCAAAGCTGTTTCAAAATACTCGGCAGAAACTTTGGCAAAATAGCCGGTGTATTCCTCGGATGTAAAAGCATTATAAATTCCTCCTATTTTGTCTAAAACCTCGGCAATTTCCAATTTATCCGGCTTGTTTTTCGTTCCCTTAAAAAACATATGTTCCAAGAAATGAGAAATGCCGGAAATTTCCTTTTTTTCATACTTTGAACCGGTTCCAACTAAAACCAAAACAGTCACTGCTTGAGTGCTTTTTTGTGGAACAGTAATGATGCGCAAGCCATTTTTGAGAGTAGTTTTTTTAAACATCTAATTTTTCCTTTAGGATTTTGACTAAATCTTTAATTTTTACCCGTTCTTGTTTCATTGTGTCGCGCTCGCGGACAGTTAAAGTATCGTCTTCCAAAGTTTGAAAATCACAAGTCAGACAAAAAATCGTGCCTATTTCGTCTTGTCTGCGGTATCTCCTACCAATTGAACCAACCTCATCATACTGGCAAACAAAATGTGGTTTGAGCAATTGCCAAACCACTTGGGCTTTTTTAACTAATTCCGGCTTATTTTTAACTAAAGGCAATATCGCGGCTTTAATCGGAGCTAATTTTTTATCTAATTTTAATAAAATTTCAATTTCTTTTATTGCCTTTGTGGTTTTTGTCCGAGCGCCTTTTATTTCAGTATATGCCTCACATAAAAAAGCCAATGAAATTCTTTCCACGCCAACCGAAGTTTCAATAATATGAGGAATGTAGTTTTCAAAAGATAAATCCTGGCTACTGTGCTTTGAATGGTTTGATAAATCCCAATCTCCCCGATTATGAACTCCTTCAATTTCTTTCCACCCGAATGGAAACTTGTATTCAATATCTACTTGTCTGCTGGCATAATGAGCCCTTTCTTTTTTTGGAATCTCTATTGCTCGCAAATTTTCTTTTTTAATTCCCAAATTCAGATACCAGTCCAGTCGTTCTTTTTTCCAATATTCAAACCAGTTATCTGCTTTTGCGGGCTTACAAAACCACTGCATTTCCATTTGTTCAAATTCTCTAAGGCGAAAAATAAAATTTCCCGGCGTAATTTCATTTCTAAACGCTTTGCC
>DAOWKS010000013.1 GCA_030643665.1 bacterium | reverse complement strand
TAGAATCTAATGGGTCTCTCCCGGAAATTGCCTCAAATACTATTTTAGCATCTTCAACCGTCTTTGTTATTGGTCCGATTTGGTCTAAAGAAGAAGCAAAAGCAATTAAGCCATAACGGGAAACAGCTCCGTAGGTCGGTTTAAGCCCGACCACGCCGCAAAAACAAGCCGGCTGCCTGATAGAACCGCCAGTATCAGAACCCAAAGCGCAAACACATTCATCAGCAGCCACAGCTGCGGCAGAACCGCCGGAAGAACCGCCTGGCACGCGAGATAAATCGCAGGGGTTTTTAGTTGACCTAAAAGCTGAATTTTCAGTTGACGAACCCATGGCAAATTCGTCCAGATTTGTCTTGCCTAAAATTAAAATTCCTTTTTCTTTAAGTTTTTTTATTACTGTGGCGTCATACAACGCGATATAATCTTCCAAAATTTTTGAGCCGGCAGTGCACTCGGCTCCTTTAACCAAAATATTATCCTTAACTGCCATTGGAATCCCCGCTAAAACCGGAATCTCTTTTTCTTTTGATAGTAAAGCATCAATTTTTTTTGCCTGGGAAAGAACTAATTCTTCAGTTACGGTTAAAAAAGCAAAAATTTCTTTATCCTTTTCTTTTATTCTATCTAAATAACCTCTGGCTATTTCAATAGCTGAAAATTCTTTTTTTATCAATCCCTGATGAGTTTGACTGATAGTGAGATTGGATAACTGCATTTAATTTCTAATTAAAAATTTACAAAACACTTTTTACCTTTACATATCTTCCTTCTCTTTTCGGCGCTGCTTTTATTAATCTATCAACTGTTTCTAAATCTTGTTTTTGTACTTCATCTTCTCGCATTACATTCTCCAAAAGATGTGGCTGGCTGAACGCTTTAACATTAGACACATCTGTTTTTTTTAATTTTTCAAAATATTCTAAAATCACTGAAATATCTTTTTGAAATTGCCCAAGTTCTTTTTTTGTTAAACCCAATCGGGCAAGTTCAGCCATATGTTCTGTTTCTTGTTTTGTAATCATATTTATTTCAGAGCGAAGCGAGGAAACAAGGTTCCGAGGAGCGAAGCGACGAGTGGTTCTTATTTTGGCGGTTCAAGATACTCTGTTTCCACTAATACTTCTTGTAATTGGTCAAGGTTTTCTAAAACCATTCCACCGCCTCTGACTACGGCTGTCATAGGGTCTTCAATAATTTTAGTTGGAATTTTTGTTTCTTTCTGGATTAAAGTATCCAAACCGCGCAAAAGCGCGCCGCCTCCGGCCATTTGAATTCCAGAAGCCATTACATCAGCCAATAATTCCGGCGGTGTTTCTTCTACCGCAGTTTTTATTTCAGCAACAATCTGCCTCACTGATTTTTCCAGCGCTTTTCTTATATCTTCATCAGAAACCAAAATTTCTTCCGGAAGACCGGTAACTAAATTTCTTCCTCGCATAGGCAATTCTTTTTTTTCTTTCAAAGGATAAGCCGAACCAATGCCGATTTTAATCGCCTCTGCTGTTCGCTCACCAATTAGTAATTTATATTCTTCCTGGGCAAATTGAATAATATCTTGATTAAGCTTGTCTCCGGCTATTCTTAAACTCTTGGATATAACAATTCCGCCTAAAGAAATTACTGCCACTTCGGTTGTTCCGCCGCCGATGTCAACAATAAAATTTCCTCCGGGTTCCTGAACCGGTAATCTGGCGCCAATAGCCGCAGCCATTGGTTCTTCAATTAAAAAAACTTCTCTGGCGCCGGCATTTTTAGTCGCGTCGCAAACCGCTTTTTTTTCCACTTCAGTAACCCCGCAAGGAATACCAACAATTACCCGCGGCCTTGGACTTAATAAAAATTTACGCTTGTGCGCTTTTTCAATAAAGTATCTAAGCATTTGTTCAGTAACTTCAAAATCAGAAATAACCCCTGAAACCAAAGGCCGGGTAGCCACAATATGAGCCGGCGTCCTGCCAACCATTTTTTTTGCTTCCTCGCCTATTGCTAAAACCTGACCGGTCTTTTGATTGACCGCTACTACTGACGGTTCGGTAATAACAATCCCCCGTCCCCTGACATAAACCAGAGAAGTAGCCGTGCCCAAGTCAATGGCAATATCTTCTGAAATATATGATAAAATTTTATTAAACATAGGATTTTAAGAATTGTGATAAGTGACTTATTCTCACTAATTTAGTTTCTTGCTTATTTCTTTCTTTAATTTCTACAGAATTAGTCTTCAAAGTCCGCTCGCTTACCACAATTCTTACTGGTATTCCAATTAAATCAGCGTCAGTAAATTTTTCTCCGGCTGTCTTATCTCTATCGTCGTATAATACTTCAATGCCTTGCTTTTGTAAATTTTGATATATCTTTTCTGCTTCTTTTTTTACTTTTTGACTATTCTCAACTTGAATCAAATGAACATCAAATGGCGCTGCTTCTTTAGGCCAAATTATGCCTTTTTTATCATTATGAACTTCAACAATTGTTCCCATTAAACGAGAAGGTCCTATTCCATAACAGCCCATTATTACTAATTTTCTCGCGCCGTCCTTATCAACAAATTGAAAATCAAACGGTTCAGTATATTTTGTTTTTATTTTAAAAATATTACCTACTTCAATGGCTTTTTCTTTTTTAAATTCTTTTTTTCCGCATTGAGGACATTTTGGATAGCCCTGTTTGATTTCTTGATTTATAGCCAAGCCGCAATTCTGGCAAATATGAATTAAATCTTCACCGGCTGAAGTTATAGTTTGAAATTCGTGGGAAAATTTAGAAAAACTGCCGCCTGACGCCAAACATAAATAAGTTTGAGCTTTTAAGCCCACTCTTTTCAAAATTTTAAAATATGTCTTTTTTACTTTTTCGTAATACCTGTCTAAATCTTTTTCATTTGTATGAAAAGAATACAGGTCTTTCATATCAAATTCACGAGTCCTTAAAATTCCTGATTTTACCCTTATTTCATCTCTGAATTTTGTTTGAATTTGATAAACATAACAAGGCAAATCCTTGTAAGAAAAAACATATTTTTGGACCAAAGGCACCACCACTTCCTCATGAGTAGAACCTAAACCATATTCTTGATTATTTTTTCCTTTAACTTTATAAAGTTCTTCAAATGTTTTCCAGCGACCGGTTTGCTGCCAATTTTTTTTAGGAATTAAAACCGACATTAAAAGCCGTTGTCCCCCTATATTTTCTATTTCTTGAGAGATTATCTTCTGAATGTTTTGAAGCGCGCGTAAACCCAACGGCAAAAGAACATACACACCGGCGCTTAATTTGGCGACAAAACCAGCCCTAAGTAAAAGCCGGACGCTAAGACATTTTTCGTCTTTCGGCGCTTGCCTTAATGTTTTTGTAAAAAGTTGCGACTGTTTCATTGTTAAAATAATCTTTGGATGTCCTTAAAAGTAATGAAAACAAGTAAAAAAATTAATAAAAGAAAGAAAAAACCGGTTATATTTTGTTCAATTTTCTGGCTAACCGGCTTTCTCCTGATAGCTTCAATTCCCAAGAAAATCAATTTTCCGCCATCCAAAGCCGGAATAGGCAGGATATTAAAAATAGCCAGATAAATAGAAATTAAAGCGATAAACTGCAGATAATAAGCAGTTCCTATTTGGACGGCTTGGGTCATCATAGAACCAATTCCTATTGGACCCATTAATTGGCTGCCCGGCGGCAATCCGTTCCCGGTAACTAAGCCAGCAAAAACTTGAAATAAACCGGTGATAATTGAGCCGGTTAAAGAAACACAGGCCTCAATTCCTTTAATCGGAGCTAAATACCAGGGATAAGATTTCTCAACTGTTCTTACTAAAGCAATACCCATAGCCCCTTGTCCTTCTGGAGGAGATATTCTTGGCGTCAGCGAAACATCCAAAACTTCTCCTTGCCTTTCAATTGTTAAAACCACTTCTTGTCCTTTATATTTTTCTGTAAACTCCTGAACTTCTTTTACTTTTGTAAATTCTTTTATCGTATCGCCGACTTTGAGCCCGGCTTGTTCAGCCGGTGAATTAGCAGTAATGCCAACAATTTGAACTTTTGCGTCTATTGCTTCCTCGTCATCTGGAATTGCTTGAGACACGCCCATCGCAAAAACAATACTTAATAAAATCATAGCAACAAGCCAAAAAGACGCCACTCCTCCTATAATAATCAGGCATCTTTGCCATATCGGTTTTCCGTTGAAACTGCGCGCGTCTTCTATTCCGCCTTGTTCTCCTTTAATTTTAACAAAAGCTCCGAACGGTATAAGATTTAAGGAATACAATGTCCCTTTGAATTTTTTCCCAAAGAGCCGGGGCGGATAACCAACGCCAAATTCTTCCACATCCACCCCGAATTTTTTAGCAATAATAAAATGGCCAAACTCGTGCAAGATTAGCAGCGCCACAAAACTGATAATAACAATTAAAATTGCAAAAAACATAAATTAAATGGTAAATTAAATGGTCTGAAGGCAGCTCGTTGAAGGGGACGCTTCGCAGCCAAGCCCCAAAATACGCTTGTGTTTTCTTTTAAGGTATTATGGCTTGGCGAGAAACAGCAGCAGCTGAAACATAATTCAATCCTACCTCTAAGCTGACTGCGTGTCCCCTGAGATGAGCCGACTGAAGACCTTGAAATATCTAATAATAAACAGCGTAATGAAACTGATAATAACAATTAAAATTGCAAAAAACATAAATTAACTTTCTATTTCTTTCTTTTTCCTGTTTCCTATTTCTTCAATCTTTTTATTGTATTCATCCACTAAATCCTGAAGTTCATCTTTAGCGCGAAATTTATCATCTTCTCTAATCTCTCCTTTTTTAAAACCCTGCTGAATTTCCGACCAAACCTCTTCCCGCCACCGTCTAATGGTTTTTTTGCTTTCTTCCTGTTTTTCAGATAATAGTTTAAGTAAATTCTTGCGAAATTCTTCGGTTAAACCGGGCAAGTTAAGGCGAATTGCCTCTTTTTCAACAATAGAAGTTGCCCGCAGATTGCTTTTTTCCAAGGCGGAAATAATTTCTTCAATATATGATTTATCCCAGGGTTGAATTAAAATTTGTTTTGGTTCAGGCGCGGATATGGCGGCTAATTGTTTCAAAGGGGTTTTTTTGCCAAAACAATTAACAATCACATCCTCAACTAAAGAAGGTGTTGCCCTGCCAATGTGAATTTGAACCAATTCTCTTTCTAAAAAACTAATTACCTTATCCAATTCCGGCTTAATTTTGTCAATGATTTCTTTGTAGGCCATAAAATATATCACAACTCCAACATTAAAATTTCTAAAGCTAATCTGGTATTAACATTAGTGGTTGAAATTAAAAAATTTGTGTTTTGAATTTGTTGAAGAATTTTTTTTAATTTTGAGAAAGAATATTTAGAATGTTTAGCGCCTTGCGTCAAACACTTTTCCAATAAAATATTCCTGAAATATTTTAACCAGATAAATAAAATTTCTCTTATGTTTGAATTTTGAGACAGTTCTTTCGTGTATTGAAAACGAAAAGCCAAATCAGAACGCGAAATTTCAATCAGTTCTTTTATTTTTTGCTTGTATTCTTTTAATTTTTCCGGATTAGAAGAAAAATCTATTGCGAGTCCGGGTCTTCCCAAAGAAATTTCTGCAATCTCTTCAGAATGAACATATTTTTCAATTTCGCTTTTTTTTACCGGATAAAATTTTAAAATCTCGCATCGCGAACAAATAGTTGGAAATAAATTTTCCAAAGACCTGCTGATTAAAATTAAAAGAGTTGAACCTTTTGGCTCTTCCAAAATTTTTAACAGCGAATGCTGGGCGTCAGTCGTTAAAAAATCGGCATTATCAATAATTGCTATCTTAAAAGAAAACGAATATGGCTTTAAAGATAATTTCCAAATAAGCTCTCTGATTTGGTCAATGCTTATTTCTTTTTTCTCCGGTTCCGGTTCAATTAAAATCAGGTCGGGGTGCGAAGGAGAAATTTTTCCATTAATCAATTCAGCAAATTCCAGGGCAATTGTCTTTTTCCCTAATTTTTCCGGACCGCAAAATAAATAAGCATGCGCAATGTGTTTTAATTCTATGCTTCGTTTTAAAAACTGTCTTTGTTTTTGATGACCAATAATCATTTTTTGCTCATTATTGTTTTTTTGTATATGTCTAAATTTTCTAATAGAGCGCCTGTTCCTTTGGCTACGCAATGGAGCGGCTCTTCGGCTAAAATACAAGGTACTCCGGTGGTCTGAGCAATTAGTTCGGAAATGTTTCTTAATAAACTTCCTCCGCCCGTAAGAACCATTCCTTTATCTATCACATCTGCGGATAATTCCGGCGGAGTGTCTCTAAGAACTAATTTTATTATCTGGATAATCTCGGTTAAAGTATCGGAAATTGCATCACAAACTTCGTTAGATGAAACAGTAATGGTTCGCGGAAGGCCTAAAATTAAATCCCGGCCGCGAATTTCTAATTTCCTCTCTTCCTTTTCAGGAACTGCGGTGCCAATCCTTATTTTAATTTCTTCGGTGGTTTGCTCGCCTATGGCTAAATTATGTTTTTTCTTAATATAATCTGAGATAGCTAAATCCATTTTATCTCCAGCCACCCTCACTGATTGGCAGCTCACTATTCCGCCTAAAGAAATTACTGCTACATTTGATGTTCCTCCGCCAATATCAATAACCATATTGCCTGAACAAGAATTAACAGGAATTTCAGCTCCAATAGCCGCTAAAATTGGTTCTTTTGCCAAATAAACAGCTTTGGCTCCGGCGTTCATTCCGGCTTCAATTACCGCTCTTCTTTCAGTAGAAGTGATTCCGGCCGGCACGCCAATCATTAATTCCGGTTTTAAAAAACGAAAGGAGCCGGAAACCTTATCAATAAAATATTTCAACATTGCCTGCGTTACTCTAAAGTCGGCAATTACTCCGTCTCTTAACGGACGGTAAACTTTAATGCTTTCCGGGGTTCGGCCAATCATTTCTTTAGCTTCATCGCCTACTGCCAAAATTTTATTTTCATTTAAAGAAACCGCTACCACCGAAGGCGCTTCAAAAACCACTCCTTTATTGGGCAAAAACACTAAAGAGTTGCAAGTTCCAAGGTCAATGCCAATTTTTCTTACTAAAGATAAAGACATCATTTTTT
>DAOWKS010000055.1 GCA_030643665.1 bacterium | reverse complement strand
CATAAATTATCGCGTCAACTTCTCTGATATTTGCCAAAAATTTATTGCCTAATCCTTCCCCTTTATTGGCGTCCTTGACTAAACCGGCAATATCAACAAATTCTATTGTTGTATAAATTTTTTTGGCTGAATTAGTCAATTTCGCCAGCTCGTCAACTCTTTTATCAGGCACGGCAATAACGCCTACATTGGGATCAATGGTGCAAAAAGGATAATTAGAACAGTCAACTTTCTTTTTTGTGATGGTCTGGAACAGGGTTGATTTGCCCACATTCGGCAAACCAACAATTCCAATAGACAAAGGCATATATTTATACTGATATAGATTATTTTACGGCAATTGTTATTTTTTGCTTTCCATCTTCTATTTCTTTAGTTTCTAAGGTAATTTCTTTGATTTCTTTTGTATTTTTAATATGTAATCCTCCGCAAGGAATTGGCGAATAATCTTTAATCGCGCACCATCTAAAACCTTTTTTCTTTTCATCCCAATAAGTTTTAATTTCTAAACCGGATTTTATATCTTTATTCGCTTGTTCAATCGCTTGTTTCACTTTTTCATCTGAAATTTCGTTTTTAAAAACAAGATAAGCGTTTTTCGGTTTAACAACACCTGCTATTGCTCGTTCTTTAAATTTTGAATCAAACACTCCTGCAAGTAAATGTAAAGCAGAGTGTAATTTCATAGCATTTAATCTATATTTCCAGTCCAATCTAAGTTTTACTTTATCACCAATTTTAAAAGGATTATATTGAGGAATAATATGCCAAACATTAGCTTCTTCTCTTTTAGAGCCTGCAATTTTAACGTCGTTCACTTTTCCAAAATCTCCTGGTTCAGTGTTTGTTTGAGGAATAAAAATTGTCTTATCTAATAAGATTTTGTTTCCTTCAACTTTCACGACTTTTGCGTCAATTTCTGTTTTATATTGGTCTTGATAATAAATTAACTTTGTCATATTTCTATTCTGCCAATAAAGCATCTTTGGTATAGATATTTGAGGAATTCCATAATAGCCAGCCGGAACCTCCCGCGTCTTCTACCGCTTTAATTTGCGCCTTTACTTTTTCAGCGTCATAAAGAATTCCCCTTGAACTATCAGCTCTTAAATTAAAATCTTGCAGCCAAGGGCGAATTTTTACCTTAGGACAAAATAAAACAGAATCTCCATTTCCCAAACCTTGAGGTTGGAGTTCATTTTTAGAATAAGATAATGAAAGATAATCAGAAGCGGAAAAAACTGATCGTAAAATTACTTCATAAGGATGTTCAGAAACCACTTTCGTGATATCTTCGTTTTCATAAGGAAAATAAAGATAAGGAAGCTGACGCTCTGAATTTGCGGCTATTTCAAATCCCTGAAAAAAATGACTGGGATAAAGCATAAGAGATACGTAATCAAATATATCTGAAACATCGGCCAGGTTCTGCCCGATTTCTGAAGAAACAAAACGGGTGGCTGTTTCGCCAAAAAGGTCAATAGAAAGAATAATATCGGGCTTGTAATCTCTTAAATTATTTCGTAATTTTAGATAAAAATCTCTAATAATCTCCTGCTTTTCTTTGTTTTTATTATAAATTGGATAAATCGCTCCTTTGTCTTTAGCCGGAAAACGAGCATAATCAAATTGGATTTCATCAAATTCAAAATCAATTACTTGATAAGATAAATCAATAAGATATTTTTGAACCTGGGAACTGGCCGGGTCAAGCCAATAATATCCTTTTTCGTCTCTCCAAAGACGGCCATCTTTTTGTTTAAGATAAAGTTCCGGCCTCTCCAAGATTTGAGAAGAATCACGAAAAGCCACCATTCTAGCAATAACCCAAATATCTTTTTGATGGAGCTCATTAATTAATTTTTGCAGAGCCTCCGATAACTTGAATCCGTCTACTTCTTTTACATCTATCACTACTGCGTTAAGCTCGGTTTCATCTATCAGTTTCTTAATGTTTTTTAAAACCTCTCCGGCATACAAATCTTTAGAACCGGCATTAGCAATATGTTTAGTTAGATAAACTCCTTTAATATTATCTGAAAGTTCAAGCGTTTTTTTTCTAATGTTATACTCTTTATTAGAGTTTTTAATTATTTCAACAAGATTATATTCTGTCTTTCCAGAAGTAAATTGATTGCTTTTTATAGCTTGTTCTGCTAATTTTTCTTTAAGATTTTTTATTTTTTCTTCAAAAATCCTTTCATTCTCGGCTTTTTCTAATTTAATATTTTCAAGTTCCTGATTTATTTGGTAAAAACTGAACCCTGTCCAAAAAACTCCGAGTAAAACAAATACTATCAAAATTATTTTATACAATGGTTTCATGTAATGTCCAGAAGCTCAACTTCAAAGGTTAAGGTTGCGTTTGGAGGTATTGCTCCCGGTACTCCGTTTTTTCCATAACCAAGCTCTGGAGGAATTGTCAGTTTTCGCTGTTCTCCGATTTTCATGCCTAAAACTCCTAAATCCCAGCCCTGTATTACCTGTCCAATTCCCAAAACAAAGACAAAAGGAGTTCCTCTATCCAAACTTGAATCAAATTTTGTTCCATCTTTTAATGTGCCGGTGTAATGAACAGACACATTATCTCCATTTTCAGCTTCTTTTCCTGTTCCTTCTTTCAACACTTCTATCTTTAATTCGTTACTCTCAATTTTTTCGTCAATTTTTTCGTCAGTCAGCTCGTTTGATTTTTTATTTTGGTTTTGCCAGATAAAAACTCCGGCAATGATAATTACAATAACGATTAAAATAATAATTATGTTATTTTCCATAAAATTTTTATTAATTTATTGTTTTATAATAACTGATTGATTTCGTAAGTCAATCAATTCATTTGTTTGACAAATTTATCAAATTGATTAAAATAAAAATGGTTTGGATAAAAAGGCAGGTTTGTGGCAACACTGTTTCTGCTGTTATGGCGGAGCACTGGGTTCGACTCCTGGTTGTCTTGGTTCTCGCGAATAAACGCTCGGAAGGTTCCTTAAGTATGTACAGGTTAGGAAGGAGATAATGAAATAGAAATGCCAGTTTCTATGGAGTCGAAAGGTGGAAGACTTCCCGCTTAAGCGGGGTTTCGAGAACCTCCAAGCCATTCTAATTCAAAGGAGAAATTTTTAATCAAATAAATTTCTCCTCTTTTTATTTTACTAAAAATATTCGCTTGAGAAAAAAATATTTAACTGAACTTGAAAGGAAAAAAAGCTGATAGGAATTAAAAGTTTGAAGTTTGAAATAAAAAAGAGGAAGAACCATTTTGGTACTTCCTTTAACGGATGTAGCTGGTGTCGCCGAGAACATATTCGTCAACTTCTATTCTAAGCACGCTCTTAGATAGAAAAACCATTTTTCCTTTTTTGGTACAGCCATCTTTCGTTACAATAGTAGCATCATCTAATACTGCCACTTGTTTATCGTCTTCCCCGCTGACTTCTTCAAGGTATCCAATATATACCTCTTTGTTATTGTTCGCAGGCACTACCATATGGGTGCCGCTAATATGCTTTGTTTCTTCTACCACTTTCTTTGTTATGACTTTCTTCAATTTCCCGTCTTCAAACTCTTTGGTTATATTCCCATCAGGTGAGGTTACAGTTTCTTTTTTCATTATTTCACCTCCTACTTCCTTTTTAAAAATATTAACATTTATCAATAATTTGTCAAGTTTTTTATAATGGTCCAATATCTTGATAACATCCATAGATTATTTTTTTTGCCATTTAGCTTCAAGGTCCCGGACTTTTTTCTCGTTAAAGCCGAAGTAATGGGCTATTTCGTGCCAAACAGTATTTTTAACAATTTCTTTTAATTCTTCTTTGGAACGGGCCAGTTTTTCAATTGGTTCCTGAAAAATAGTGATTTTATCCGGCAGCTGCATACCAAATCCTTTACCCCAGGTTGTTTTGGGAATGCCTTCATAAAGCCCGATTAAAGATTTTTGAGAAGGTCTTTTTTCAATAACAATTGCTACATTGTCTATTTTTTTCCGGATATTTTCTGGCAGGATTAACAAAGATTCTTCTACTAATTTTTCAAATTCTACTCGGGTCATTATTTTCAAAATACTCTGATTTTTAAAAAATTCAAGTGAAACAAAAAACTTATAGCGTGTCTCGGTCGGGGCTATTTTAAACTTTTTTGTAATGTGATAGCTATACTTTCAATTTTCTTTTCTATATTTGGATTTAATTTGTT
>DAOWKS010000060.1 GCA_030643665.1 bacterium | reverse complement strand
AATTATCAAAACTATTGTTAAAAATGGAGCTGATATTTTGGAATTAAGTGCTTCTTTTTCTGATCCAATTGCCGATGGTCCAACTTTAACTCTTGCTCATCAAAAAGTTTTAAACTTAGGTATTAGTAAAAATCAAATTTTTGATTTTTATAAAAAGATTACCCAAAGTTTTGATATTCCTATTTTTGTAATTGAGTATGTAAATATTATTTATAAAATTGGTTTAGATAAATACTTTAAAAAAATCAGAAATTCAGATATAGATACTTTGATTATTCCGGATGTGCCTTTAGAAGAATTAGAACCTTTTTATAATGCTTCATTGAAACATAAAATTAACTTGGCTTTACTTGCAGCACCAACTACTTCTAACCCAAGAATAAAAAAGATAAGCAAAAAATCAAAAAGTTTTCTTTATGCGGTTTTAATTACTGGAACAACAGGCGTTAGAAAAAAAATCAGTTCTCAAACAATAAATTTTATAAAACGTTTAAGAAAACTAACTTCTTTGCCGTTAGTTGTTGGTTTCGGAATTAGCAAACCAGAAGATATAAAAATTTTAAATAAATTAAGTGTGGATGGAGTGGTAATTTGCTCAAAAATTGTTAATATAATAAATGAAAACTTATCAAATAAAAAAAGAATGGTGAAAGAACTAAAATATTACATAACTACAATGAAAAAATCTACTTTGTTGTAGTTTTAAATTTTTATTTTTATGAGGATTTTCAGCGGCATTCAGCCGACCGGCCAACTGCATATTGGAAATTACTTGGGAGCAATAAAACAATGGGTTGAACTTCAGGAAAATCAGGAGTGTATTTTTTCTATTGTTGACTTGCACTCTTTGACTATTCCTTACGACCCGATAAATTTCCAAAAAAGAATAATAGAAACGGCAATTGCTCATTTAGCCATTGGCATTGAACCGGAAAAATCTGTCCTCTTTATTCAGTCGCAAGTCAAAGAACACACTGAATTAACCTGGCTGTTAAACACAATTTGTCCTGTGGGCGAACTCCAAAGAATGACCCAATACAAAGAAAAATCGCGCCAGTTCAAAAAAAACATTAACGCCGGGCTTTTGAATTATCCGATTTTAATGGCCGCAGATATTTTACTCTATCAAACCGACATTGTTCCAATTGGCAAAGACCAAAAACAGCATCTTGAACTGACAAAAATCCTGGCTAAAAAATTCAATCAGAAATTCGGCGAGACATTTAAAATTCCCAAAGCCCAAATTCCAAAAATAGGAGCTAAAATTATGGCTCTAAATAATCCAAAAAAGAAAATGTCCAAATCAATACCCCAGTCCTGCTTGTTTCTGTTTGACGAACCGAAAATCATTAGAAAAAAAATAATGTCAGCAATAACCGACACCGGAAAAATAATAAAGTACGAACCCAAAAGAAAACCGGGCATATCTAATCTTTTAACTATTTATTCTTTATTTTCTGAAAAACCAATAAAAGAAATTGAGAAGAAATTTAAAGGAAAGGGATATGCTGAATTTAAAAAGCAAATTGCCGAACTTTTGATTTTAAAATTGGAACCCTTCCGACGGAAAAGAAAAGAACTTCTCTCTCGAGAGGTCTATGTCAAGGAAATTTTGAATCAAGGAGCTAAAAAAGCTCAAATTATTGCCCAATCCACGCTCCAGCAAGCCAAACAAAAAATGGGTCTTATTTAACTTGCATAATATCTAAGTAAAAATTCTGCTAATAACTCGCCGCCTAATTCTTCTGGCTTATGTTCAATAAAATATTCTGCTTGAATTCTATCCGGTTCCACTGAAACTCCTTTACCAGATTGAAGCATCTCTTTATCATTATAATTATTTCCAGTGGTCATAATCTGTTTTGGATCAATCTTAAGCTCTTTGGCTATATTAATAATTCCCTGTCCTTTACTCATTGTTTTACTCCCAATATCATAACCTTCATTAGTCCAAAGACAATATAAATCGTTTTCAGAATCTATTTGTTTAACCAAATTAGGTATATCCTCCATTTGGTCACAATGTGGTGTTAAAATAAACATCTTTGGTTCAAAACCTCTTATTCTTTTATCGGTAAGCATCATCGCTTTAATTCTCTCTCTTATGTCTCTCAGTTTATTAAAATAGTTTGTAGAATAAACAGGGTGAATAATTCTGCCTTCAAACCAAGTTAGATTTCCATTTTCTGCTTGAATAATAATATCCTGGTCAAAAATTTCATTGACTAAACTTTTAAGATATAAAATATTCCTGCCAGAAGAAAAATTTAATCTTACATATTTTTTAAGTATCTTTAAATTTTTTATGAACTTTGTTGATAATTGCTTGGATTTCATATAAAATTCAGTGCCGTCTTGATTCTCTCTTAGTTGAGTGCCTGTTGGTATAATCACGCCGTCTATATCAAAAGTAACAACTTTTATTGCTTTTAATTCTTGTTTTGTTATTTCATTTAAGTTTTTCATTTTTAGTAAATCTTGTTAAAGTTAACTATTTAATTTTATTATTATAACATACTTCTATGAGCTTTTCAGTGGCTATTATCGGTTTGCCAAATGTTGGCAAATCCACTTTATTCAAAGCACTGACTAAAAAAAACCGGTTGATATTGCTAATCACCCTTATCACGCCCAATTACTAAATTTTTAGCGTTGAAAGTACGCACCAAAATCCTGGCAATAGTATAAACAATCTTATCATTAATATCTTTTGGGTATCCTCCTCTGATATCGTAAGCGCGAAAAATTTTTGTGTTGTGCTTGCTTTTCATATGATTTTATTATAACATATTATTATGAAGCTTTACGAGCTTACATATTTAATATCCCCTGAACTTTCAGAAGAAGAAGCTAAAGAGTTTTCTCAGAAAACATCTTCTCTAATTCAAGAAGAGAAAGGAATTTTAGATGTGGTAAATCCAGTAATAAGAAAAAAACAAAATCAATTCTATATAACTACTTTAAATTTTCGTTTTGAACCGGGAAATTTAAAAACTTTTCAGAAAAAGTTAGACGCGGAAAAACAAATTCTTCGCTATATGATTTTAAACAAGCCAAAAATCAGTTCAAAAACAAAAGAGGCGCGAACTAAACCCATTATCAAACCAATTCCATTGATTGGAAAAGGCGGGACAGAGCAGAAAAAGGTCGAATTAAAAGAAATAGAAAAAAAATTAGAAGAAATACTTGAATAATCTATATGAATTTAAATAAAGCTTTTGTTTTAGGAAACCTTACCCGCGATCCTGATGCTAAAACTTTGCCTTCAGGCCAATTGGTAGCTAATTTTGGAGTAGCAACTAACAGAATTTTTTACGATAAAAATAAACAGAAACAAGAACAAGTTGAATTTCATAATATCGTTACCTTTGGAAAAACCGCTGAGATAGCCCAGCAATACTTAAAAAAGGGGTCAATGGTTTTAATTGAAGGAAGAATTCAAACCAGAACCTGGCAGGATTCATCTAATAATAAGCGTTCGCGAACAGAAATTATTGCTGAACGTCTCCAATTAGGACCAAAAACAGCTCAAAAAAATATGGCTTCTGAAACTCCTTCAGGAGAAAAAGAAATGCCTAAGGAAGAAATTCCGATTATTGAAGAAAAAGAAATAGACGTAAAAGACATTCCATTATAAAATGCCTTGTTATTTTTGCCAAAAAAACATTAAAGATATTGATTTTAAAGATACGGAACTACTCCGTCGTTTTATATCCAGTTTGGGAAAAATTAGACCAAAAAAAAGAACTGGCACCTGCTCTAAACATCAAAGAAAGTTGAGTAAAGCAATAAAGCGGGCTCGTGTTTTAGGATTACTCTCTCCCACCTCTAAGTAGAATCGCCTTTTTAATCTTTTTTATTACTTCCGGATTTTCTTTTAAAAAGTTTTTACTTGTTTCCATCCCTTGTCCCAGTTTTGTATTTTCAAATTGAAGCCATGTCCCGGCTTTTTTTATTACTCCGAGGTTTAATCCGGCATTGATAATATCTGAAAATCTGGATATTCCTTCATTATAATAAATATCAAATTCACAGGTTTTAAAAGGAGCGGCAACTTTATTTTTAACAATTTTGGCTCTAACACGATTGCCAATAATTTCATCTTTGTATTTTATCTGAGCAATCCTTTTTAGGTTTATTCTTACCGAAGCGTAAAATTTTAACGCTAAGCCACCGGGTGTTGTTTCCGGATTCCCCCACATTACTCCTATTTTCATCCGGGTCTGATTTAAGAAAATAACCAATGTCTTTGTTTTGGAAATAATTCCGGATAGCTTCCGACACGCTTGCGACATTAAACGCGCCTGAAGCCCGATTTGAAATTCTCCCATTTCGCCGTCAATTTCTGTTTTAGGAACTAAAGCTGCCACAGAATCAACCACAATTACATCAACCTCTCCTGATTTAACCAGCGTTTCAACAATTTGTAACGCTTGTTCGCCTGAATCCGGCTGGGAAATCATTAAATCATCAATATTTACTCCGATTTTCTTGGCATAATCCGGGTCAAGAGCATGTTCAGCGTCAACAAAAGCGCCAATGCCTCCCTGTTTTTGGGCTTCGGCTAAAATATGAAGAGCTAAGGTGGTTTTCCCGGCTGATTCACCTCCGAAAATTTCAATTACTCTGCCTCGCGGAACTCCGCCTACCCCTAAAATATTATCCAAAGAAATACAACCTGTAGAAATTACATCAACATCAACTGCTCTCACTTCTCTTAATGTCATAATTGCTCCTTCGCCAAACCGCTGTTTAATCTCATCAACCGCTTCCTGCAAATCCTTTTTTTCAGTTTTCTCTTCTTTTTTCTTTTTCATAAGTTAATTATAAGAACCTTTCGTTCCGCTTTCAGCGAAACTCAAGAACCTTGAAATTAAACTTTTTATTATATCTTTTTTAATGTATTTTAATTATACCACGAATAATAAATTTTCAATCCCGACACGCTGGAACGGGAATGGTCGGTACTTTGAGAACTTCGTTGCCGAACGAAATACACTTACACTTTCTTCCACTCATTATCTTCCTCCTCGGTCTTAATTAAAATCTCTCTTGGTTTGGCTCCTTCGCCGGGTCCCACTATTCCTTTATCCTCCAACATATCAATTAAGCGCGCCGCGCGCGCGTAGCCAAGCCGCAGCCGCCGCTGTAAAAGAGACGCGGACGCCTTTTTTGATTCAATCACTATTCTTTTCGCTTCCTCGTATAAAGGATCTTCTCCTTGATAAAAATCCGCGCTTTCTACTCCGGCCGCGGTTTCCAAACTTTTTTCAAGGTCTTCTTTTAAATGATTTTCCAAAAACCCTTCTTCGTCTTTTATATCTTCAAGCTGCGGATTCTGGTTTTTTATGTACTGAACTACTCTCCTCACTTCTTTTTCCGAAACAAAAGGGGCCTGAATTCTTTTTGGTTTGGTGAGCTGGGCTGAAATAAAAAGCAAGTCCCCTAATCCCAAGAGTTTCTCCGCGCCGGCCATATCTAAAATAGTCCGTGAATCAACCTGGGAAGCAACCTGAAAAGTAACCCGGGCGGTAATATTGGCTTTAATTAACCCTGTAATAACCTCAACAGAAGGCCTTTGAGTTGCAACAATCAAATGAATGCCCACTGCGCGCGCCATTTGAGCCAAACGCACAATAGCTCCTTCTATTTCCCGTCCCCGCGCGGCCATTAAATCAGCCAGCTCGTCAATAATTAAAATAATATAAGGCAATGGTTCTTCCACTGCTTTTGCCCTGTCTTGATTATAACTTTCAATGTCTCTGGCTTTTGCTTCCGCCAACAAATCAAATCTTCTTTCCATTTCCGAAGTTAGCCATTTCAAAACGTTAATTGTTTTTTGCGCGTCAAAAATAACAGGGCACAAAAGATGCGGAAGATCCTTATAAACCGGAAATTCCACTCTTTTAGGGTCAACTAAAATCAACCTTAATTGTTCCGGAGAATTTCTGTAAAGAAATGATAAAAGCAAAGTATTCAAAAAAATTGTCTTGCCTGTGCCGGTAGCGCCGGCAACTAACAAATGCGGCATCCGAGCCAAATCCGCATACATCATATTCCCAGAAACGTCTTTTCCCAAAGCAAAATTTAAACACGACCCCTGAAAAAAATTATTATTGGCAATTAAATCCCTTAACCGCACCCGCGCCCGCGCCCTATTAGGCACTTCAATCCCTACCAAAGGTTTTCCGGGAATAGGCGCCTCAATTCTAATTGGATGCGCGGCCAAAGCCAAAGATAAATCATTAGACAGAGTAGTAATTTTTGCCAATTTTATTCCTTCGGCCGGTTTTAAAGCATATTGGGTAACTGTCGGACCAATGCTTATTTCTGACATTTCAATCGGAATATCAAAATTTTCCAAAGTTTTTTTAATAATCGCTGAATTTACTCGTATATCACCGGCTGAAGGCAGTTCTTTTTCTCTCTCCAATAAATCCAAAGAAGGAAGATTATATTTCCCTATTGGCTTTATTTTTATTTCCAAGGGCTTTTCAATAATTTTATTTTCTCTTTCCGGAATCAAGGGAGGAGGTTCGATTTCTTTAACTTTAAATTTAGGAGTAAAGATTTTTTTAATCAAGGAAGGTTTCTTTTCTTCTTCGTTTTCTTTTTCCTTTAAGAAAGACGGACGCAGTAAATGCCAGAAAATCATAATACCTATGAGCACTACTCCGCCGAATATAATTTGAGTCACTAAAAGTCCGAAAAGTTTTAGAAATGGCCAAGTAAAAACATAACCTAGCCAGCCGCTGCCAAGAAGGCCCGTAGTTCCTAAAATCAAAATAAAAATTGCCAAGAACTCGGTTCCTAAAACTTTCTTGCGCCGGGTTACTAAAAAAACCAAACCGGCTAAGACCAAAATCAAAGGTAAAAGAAAAACTGCCTTGCCAATCAAAAAAAGAAAAGCTGACATCATTGCCTGACCAGCTACACCGGCTAAATCAAAAAAACTCAAAGCAATAATTATAGCCAAAATCGTCAAAGAAACTCCTAAAATCCATTTTTTCACCTCTTCAGGTAAAGCAAAACGGCTCGGCTTTTTCTCTCTTTGAACAATTTTCTTGTTTTTGTTATTTCTCTTTTTAGCCACAATTGAAACGTAAAACTAAAAGCGAAAAAAGTAAAGCAACAATTTAAAGCTTAAAGTATATTTAATTGTTTTGAATTTTACACTGTTGCTTTTCGCTTTTCGTTTTACACTTTTCGTTTTTTATTTTCTAAATCCAGTCCCCGCTGGTATTAGTTTACCAATAATCACGTTTTCCTTCAATCCTCTCAATTTATCCTCTTTTCCAATAATAGCCGCCTTAATTAAAATCCGCGAGGTTTCCTGAAAAGAAGCTGCTGATAAAAACGAATCCGTAGTTAAAGCAATTTTAGAAATTCCTAACAAGATTGGAACAGCAATTGCCAAGTTTTTTTTCTCTTTTTTTAGCAGGATGTTTTCTTCAATAAGTTTTGCCCGTTCAACAATCTCTCCGGAGCTAAATAAAGAATCACCTGGCTCTTTAATCCGAAGCCGGGAAAACATTTGACGGCAGATTACCTCAATATGCTTATCATGAATTTGTACTCCCTGCGAAACGTAAATTTTTTGAATTTCTTTAATAATATAACGTTGAACTAATTCTTGGCCAACTGATTTAAACACTTCTTTCAAATCCAAACTTCCTTCACAAAGCTGCTCACCCTTTTTAATATTTTGTCCCGGTTTTACTAAAATAGCTGTTTTTAAAGGAATTTTATATTCAACAATTTCTGCTTTCTTTGTCTTTATCTTAACAATATTATCTGCTGTTATTTT